>JAZRQT010000136.1:0-12449 GCA_045650105.1 Clostridia bacterium
AATTTGTAGCCGACTCATTCCCCTCTTTTTTAAGGCGAGTTTTAAGAACACTCCAATACTTTCTTGGATTCGGACTATCTGTCAATACACCAATTACATCAACAACAGAAAAATACCATTCTTCTGTCTCTTCATTCCAAACAGTTCTTATTCTTTTATCTTCAAATATTTGTACTTTGTTATCCATATGTATAACCTCCGTAACGAGCTTTATCAAACGATAACTTTTCAACATCAAAGGGTTTAAAATCAGTGAACGATTTAGATGCATCGTTTTGTGAAGTTTTGAACTGCCGTTCAAAGTGAAGTAGCTTACGCAGTGAAGTTTTTGTTTTCACAAAAGTGAAGTTAAGTTTGTCACTCTGCCGTTAGGCAGAACTTCACTTACGAAGTAAACTTCACTATCACAGATAGCTTCACTTGCCCGCAAGGGCAAACTTAGTTAATGAATTCAACTTTTTTGAATTCATTATATCACAATAATGCAGAACTTTCAATCGCTTTCTTTAGCCGTTTTTCTTCCTCACAAAAAATATTTGTTGAAATACTGCGCATTTTATTATATAATAGATTGAAATGTTTTTAAAGGAGTTTTTCATATGACAGTTACAGAGCGTTATGAAAACCTTAAATCACGTGTTAAAGAACGTCGTGATGAATTTTCACGTCTTATGGACTTTGTTGAAAATGAAACTGATTACCTTTCTTCCCCTGCGAGCACACGGTTTCATCTGTGCAAAAGGCACGGGCTTTTGGAGCACAGTGTGAATGTTGCGGAAAACATGCTGAAGCTAAGATGCGCAATTGCCCCCGATATTGATGAGGAAAGCTGTATTATCGTTGCCCTTATTCACGATTTGGGAAAGGCAGGAATGCCCGGAAAGCCCCAGTACATCGCAAATGAGCCTACTGCAAAGCAGAAACAGTACGGCTACGGTCCGTCTGTTCCCTACAGGATGAATGATAATCTTATATATTTGAGTGTTCCGCTTCGCAGTCTGTATCTTGCGCTGCCCCACATTTCCCTCACAGAAAGTGAAGTTCAGGCGATTATGTACCACGATGGTCAGTATGTTGACGATAATAAATCAGTCGCAACTAAGGAAACACCGCTTCTGCTCCTTTTGCAGTATGCTGACACGTGGAGCACATTTGTAACAGAGAAAAAGTAATACCCGAAAGGAAGTATATAAATGTTAGAGCCAAAAAATATAAGAAATATTGCCATTATTGCGCACGTTGACCACGGCAAAACGACACTTGTGGATGCAATGCTCCGTCAGAGCGGTGTTTTCCGTGAGAATGCCCAGGTTGAAGAGCGTGTAATGGACTCAAACGATATTGAGAAAGAGCGTGGAATAACAATTCTCGCTAAAAATACAAGTCTTATTTACGAGGGTGTAAAAATCAATATTATTGATACGCCAGGTCACGCTGATTTTGGTGGCGAGGTTGAGCGTGGACTTAAAATGGCAGACGGAGTTCTTCTTCTTGTCGATGCGTTTGAGGGATGTATGCCCCAGACTCGCTTTGTGCTGAAAAAGGCACTGGAGCTTAATCTTGCAACCATTATGGTTGTAAACAAGGCTGACCGCCCCAACGCACGCCCATATGAAGTAACTGACGAGCTTTTAGAGCTTTTCATTGACCTTGATGCAACAGATGAGCAGCTTGACTCCCCCGTAGTATATGTATCGGGACGTGACGGCTGGGCAAGTCTTTCGCCTGATAATCATACTAATGACCTTAAGGTTTTATTTGACCTTATTCTTTCGCACATTCCCTCGCCCGAAGATACAACAGAGGGTGAATTTCAGATGCTCGTATCAAATATTGACTACGACACCTTTACGGGAAGAATTGCAGTGGGAAGAATTAACCGTGGCTGTGTAAAAACAAATATGCCCATTACAATAAGCCGTGAGGGTGCCGCGCCGTATAATTCAAGGGTTTCAAAGCTTTATTCGTACAAAGACATTGAAAAGCAGGTTATTGACGAGGCAGGTGCAGGTGAAATTGTTGCCATAAGCGGTGTTGAAAAAATAAATATCGGTGATACAATCTGCGCAGGCGGGGTTGTAGAGCCTCTTCCCTTTACTCCTGTGGACGAGCCTGTGCTCTCAATGACATTCAGTGTAAATAACAGCCCGTTTGCAGGACAGGACGGCGATTATGTAACAAGCCGTCATATACGTGACCGCCTTATGAAGGAGCTTGAAAGTAACATTGCCCTTAAGGTAACCGAAACCGACTCCCCCGACAGCTTTATCGTTTCGGGCAGAGGAGAGCTTCACCTCTCCGTTCTTATCGAAAATATGCGCCGTGAGGGCTATGAATTTCAGGTAAGCAAGCCTAAAACTATTAACAAGGAAATTGATGGTATAATGTGTGAGCCTTTTGAAAGGCTGACTGTTGACGTTCCTGATGAGCATACAGGTGTTGTTATGGAGGGCATCGGTACCCGTAAAGGAACTCTCGAAAACATGGCGCCGGGTGCAGTAGGATATACAAAGCTTGAATTCCGTATACCGTCAAGAGGTCTTATCGGTTACCGCAGTGAGCTTTTAACAGCTACAAAGGGAACGGGTGTTATAAACAGCGTGTTTGATAACTACGAGCCTATAATCCAGGGTGAATTTACTACCCGCTCAAGAGGCAGCCTGATAGCATATGAAACGGGTGAGTCCGTTGCATACGGTTTATTTAATTCTCAGGACAGAGGAACTCTTTTCATTGGTCCGGGTGAAAAAGTATATCAGGGTATGGTTGTCGGAGAATGCAGCCGTCTTGAAGATATTGTTGTAAATGTCTGCAAGCGCAAGCAGGCAACAAATATGCGTGCGGCAGGCAGTGATGAGGCACTTCGCCTTACTCCGCCCCGACTTCTCAGTCTGGAGGAAAGTCTGGAATTTCTGGCAGACGATGAACTTTTGGAAGTTACACCTCATTTTCTCCGCATACGCAAACGTATACTTGATACAGATTTAAGAGCAAAGGAAGCAAACAGAATAAAGAAACAAAACCAATAAAACTAAAAGGGATGTAAAGCTGAGCTTTACATCCCTTTCTTGGATTTTACAATATATAACATCGAACTTATAACAAGCATAATACCAAAAACAAACATCAGCACGGCACTTGGTGTTGTCATATCCTCGTAGAAGAATATAACAGACAAATTAAATGCACTGTGGCATATCGCCGAGGTAACAATACTACCCGTTTTATAATATATTATACCCAGCACTATTCCCATTATTGCCGCAAATATTGATTGAAAAAGAACTGCGTGTGCAATTCCAAAAAATATTGCCTGCAGCAAAATTGCCGCCCACGGACGCATAACAGTGCGCAAAGTTCCATAGACAAGACCTCTGAAAAGGACTTCCTCAAAAAACGGAGCTATTATTACTATAGCAAAGATTGCAGTGAGAATCTGCCCGATTGTGCTAAGCTCTGGCGAGATTGCCGCCGCATCATCAATAGATTTTTTCAGAACGTGCACACTTTGCGAAAAATAATAATATGCATTTACCGACATTCTCGCACCTATTGCCAAGCACACTGCCATAATATTTACCATTGGCGCAACCTTTTCATTATGTACTTCTTTTTCAATAGGTTTTTTCTTTATTCTGCCGATAATAAGGTATATCCACAGTGAAATTACTGCTGAAATAACGCTGAGTGCATATGCCCCGTCAAGAACGCTTCTCTCAATTTCAGAAACTGAAAGTCCGTAATCAAAGCTGCGTCGCATAATATACACCGTTTCAAGTAAGGCTGAAACGGCATAATATATTGCCACATACATCATTGCCGCCAGTATAGCTTTTATTCTTTTACCAGAATTTTTCAATTTCATCCCGTCTCTCGTCTGTTATAATACTGCTATTATCTTTTTTGGACATTTATCCTCACACAGCCCGCAATTGATACATTTTTTGTAATCTATTGCCGCAAGATTATTTTCTACCTTTATAGCACCTGTGGGACAGTTTTTCTCACAGATTTTACAACCTATACAACCAACAGAGCATTTTTGTTTCATTGCCACGCCTTTATCGCAGGAGGCACACTTTACAACATATTTTTGTTTTTTGGAAACTATTTTTAAAACATTTTTGGGGCAAACTGCCGCACACTCACCGCAACCGCCGCACTTGTCATAATCTATCTGCGCAACCCCATCAACAATAGAAATTGCACCGTGGCTGCATACTTTTACGCACGTGCCAAGTCCAAGGCATCCGTATGTACAATCCTTTGCGCCTCCGCCCTGCACCTTTGATGCACAAATGCAGTCTGTTTCACCCACATATTCATATTTTTGCGTAGCGACCTCATCTTTACCATCGCAGCATACTACTGCACATTTTTCCTCCACAGCCTCTGCTTTAACGCCAAGAATATCTGCAATTTTATCTGCTGCTGCCTGACCTCCCGGGCTGCAGCAGTTTGGCTTTGCATTTCCCGAAGATATTGCGCCGGCATACGCACCGCAGCCTGCATATCCGCAGGAGCCGCAGTTTGCGCCCGGCAAAACCTCACTTATTGCTGCTGCCTTTTCATCTACTTCCACTGCAAATATTTTCGATGCTACCGCAAGGAGCAGTCCGAGAACAAGTCCTACACCGCCCATTGCAAGTGCGGGAAATAAAATTTCATTCATTATCTCTTACCTCCTCAAACGCTTTAAAATGACATACCCTGAAATCCCAGAAACGCCATAGCTAAAAGCGATGCACTTATAAGCGCAATGGGAAATCCCTCAAGTGCCTTTGGAATATCTGAATTTTCAAGCCTCTCCCTGACACCTGCAAAAAGAACAATTGCTATCATAAAACCAACACCTGCACTAAATCCGTTTATAATGGACTCAATAAGGGTATAGCTTGCACTATCTGAAATAACGGATGCTGTTCTCACATTTAAAAGTGCTACACCAAGCACCGCACAGTTCGTTGTTATAAGAGGAAGATATATTCCGAGTGCACTGTAAAGCGACGGAATAGATTTTTGCAAAAACATTTCTACAAACTGTACAAGAGCCGCAATTATCACAATAAATGCAATTGTCTGCATATACTCAATATTAAGCTTAGCGAGAATAAATGTCTGACACAGCCACGTCATAATCGATGCCAGTGTCATTACAAATGTAACCGCCATTCCCATACCGAGTGCCGTATCAACCTTTTTTGATACACCGAGGAAGGGACATATACCGTAAAACTTAACTAAAACAAAGTTCTGTACAAAAATTGACGTAAGCGCTACTCCTATTAAAGTCGGCATTTATCTCTCCCCCTTTCTGTTTTTGATAACATTTATAAGGCCAAGAAGAAGTCCCAGTGTAAGGAAGCCTCCTGGAGGAAGTATCATTATAATTGCAGGAGAGCTTATTCCCAGCGGAATATCCAAAATTGTACCGTTTCCTAAGATTTCACGTATTGCTGAAATAAGGGAAAGTGCTATCGTAAAGCCAAGTCCCATTCCAAGACCGTCTGCCGCCGATTTCAAAACAGTATTTTTAGAAGCAAATGCCTCCGCCCTTGCAAGGATAATACAGTTTACAACTATCAGCGGAATAAAAAGACCAAGTGACTTTGAAAGCGACGGAATGTATGCTTTCAAAAGCAAATCTACAACCGTTACAAAGGTAGCTATTATTACAACATATGCCGCTATTCTGATTTTCTGCGGAATAATCTTTCTAAGAAGAGAGACAAGCATATTTGACAGCATAAGTACAAAGGTTACGGAAAGTCCCATACCGATACCATTTTTCAGTGTTGTCGTAACTGCCAGTGTCGGACACATACCTAAAACCTGAACAAAGGTGGGATTTTCCTCAATTATACCGTTTTTTATAGTTTTAAGCATTATTTATTCCCTCCCTTTACTTTCTGGAGCAGGTTATACGCTTCACTGACACCGCTTGCAACAGCACGGCTCGTTACAGTTGCACCCGTTATTGCCTGAACCTCATCAGGGCTTTGGGTTTCACCCTTTACAACCGTCATATAAGGATTTTTTTCCTTGAATCGGTCTTTAAACTTACTGTCTGTCGCCTTTGCGCCAAGTCCAGCCGTTTCACTGTGGTTGAGAATTTCTATTCCCTTAACCTTATAATCTATTCCTATACCCACAAGCATTTTTATCTGTCCTGCAAAGCCTGACGGGGTAACTGTTATGCAGTAGCCTGCTGATTCTCCGCCTTTTTTTGCATTAAAAACATTTTCAGCAATTTCCTCAAAATTATCTGCCTCAGGAATTATTGCCTTCATCGCACTTTCAGCTGCAAGCACCTCTGCCTGCGCAATTCTCGGAAGTGTCAGTTTGTTAACACCTGCAAGCAAAAGAGATGCAACAAGAGTAATTGCACACAATATTCCCGAAAGCTTTATTATCTCTTTTTTCATATCACTTTTCTCCTTTCCCGATTTACTTAATTCTGCTTACCGAACGGTTTCGGCACAGTCCATTTATCAAGTAAAGGAGTAAGAACATTCATCAAAAGAATTGCATATGTAACTCCCTCGGGATAACCACCCCCAAATCTTATTACGCTCGTAATAACGCCGCAACCGATACCAAAAATTATCTGTCCCACAGGGGTTGTAGGTGTTGTAACATAATCTGTCGCCATAAATATCGCCGCCAGCATCAAACCGCCTGAAAGAACAGCGAGCAACGGATCACCTGCCGTAGGCACACCGTTTTTTCCAAAAAGCAGTGTCATAAGTGCCACTGTTCCAATAAATGTGAGGGGGATTCTCGGCGAAATAACCTTGCGTATAAGAAGGTAAGCAAAGCCTATAAGAAGTGCAAGTGCACACGTTTCACCGATACATCCGCCAAGCGGTGTTCCCGTCATATATCTTCCAAGAAGCTGCTCCATAGCAGTGGGTATAGGCGCCGAATACTCTGCCGAAAGGGGCGTTGCCGCAGTAACAACATCTGCCGCCTTTTCAAAAACCCCCATTCTTCCCGCAGGATATGTTGTCATTGCTACGGGGAAGGATGCCAGAAGAAACGCCCTTCCTATAAGAGCAGGATTCATAAAGTTCTGACCTATACCGCCAAAAAGCTGTTTTGTAATAACAATTGCCACAAAAGCACCTATAATAACCGCATAATACGGAACGCTGACGGGCATTATCAGTGCGAGCAGTAATCCCGTAACAACTGCGCTGAAATCATTTATACTGCGTTTTTTATGTGCAATAACTTCATATAACCACTCAAACCCAACACAGGAAATAACGGACAGCAACATTACTGCAAAAGCACGCTGACCAAAGTAAATAACCCCCGCAAATGCTGCAGGCATAAGTGCAATTATAACATCCAGCATTATATCGTCAATAGTGCTGTTGCTTCTTATATGCGGAGTTGATGAAACTCTTAATTTCAAATTCTCTGTCACTGTATTCATTCCTTTCACTTATTTTTGTGTTCTTTCTCTTATCAGAGCCATAACCTTTTGCTTTCCTATACGGATGTTCTGTACAAGATGTCTTTTTGCAGGACATTCAAAGCTACAGCATCCGCACTCAATGCAGGCAGTAATTCCATACTCCTCGCAAGAGTCCACATCGTCCTTCTTTGCAAATTCACTAAGATAGAGCGGCATAAGGTGCATCGGGCAATGCTCCACACACTTACCGCATCTTATGCAGGGTGACTCCTGGGGAATTTGAGCCTCTTTTTCGTTAAGGCACAAAATTGCAGATGTTCCCTTTATTATCGGCACATCAAGTCTAAACTGCGGCACACCCATCATCGGGCCGCCCATTATAACCTTCTTTGGCTGCTCTGTAAATCCGCCGTTTTGCTCAATTATGTAATCTACGCTTGTACCTATTCTTACATTGTAGTTTGCCTGCTTTGTAAGAGGTGTTCCCACAACAGTTACAATACGGCGCATAAGCGGTGTACCGTATTTGAATTTCCTTGCAATTGCTGTCGCCGTATCTATATTTACAACAACCACGCCAACATCTGCGGGTAATTTTCCTACGGGTACTGTTCTTTTGGTTACTGCATAAATAAGTTGCTTTTCTCCGCCCTGCGGATATTTCTTTTTAAGTACATCAACGCTTATTCCTTCTGCCTCACACTTATTTTTCATAATAGCAATAGCATCGGGCTTATTTTCTTCGATTGCAATATGTCCGTTTGTTATGCCAAACCTGTAAAGCATTATTTTAAGTCCCAGTATAACCTCATCAGGTGTTTCAAGCATTATACGGTGGTCACTTGTAAGATACGGTTCACACTCTGCGCCGTTTATAATAACAGTATCGATTTTTTTATCAGCAGGAGGTGTGAGTTTAACGTGCGTCGGAAATGTTGCACCCCCCATACCTACAACGCCCGCCTCCCTGACAAGTGCAGGAATATCGTCAGGCGCAACACTCGTATAATCAATCGGTGTAAAATCATCAGGAGTGTCCTGAAAATCATTCTCAATTATAATTGACTCTACCATTGTGCCGTTAGGAACGGGGCGTTTTTCAATTGCCTTTACAGTTCCTGAAACAGATACGTGTATTGGCGCACTGACAAAAGCCTCACTGTCAGCAATTTTCTGTCCCATCTTCACATAGTCCCCAACTGCAACGCAAGGCACACACGGAGCACCTATATGCTGAATAGTAGGATACACAAGCTCCGAAGGCGGTGCAAGAAGCTCTATAGGCTTTGCACAGGTGTGGTTCTTATTATCGTTTGGATGTACTCCACCCTTAAAGGTTAGCTTTCTAAACACAAAATCTTCCCCTTTTTTTAATAATTATTTTAAAATCCTTTTATAAGGATAATTCAAACTAAAAAGCATAAAAAATGTTATATTCTGACACCTTTAAGCTAATTATAACAAATTCCAAATTAAAACACAATAAAATTCTTTTAGAAAAAACAATAGAGAAACTAAACCCGCTTACGCAGGTATAGTTTCTCTATTTTAAATACTTATTTGCATAATAAGACAGCTTAAGCTGCTTTTCACGTGCATAGGTTTCTCTAATCGTTCCTATAATATCGGTTTGCGCTCCAATTGCTTCAAGCTCTTTTTTGAGACTTAAAATAACTGTTTCTACCTTGGCATCACATTCCGCCTCAACACCCTTTACAATCGGTGTAAAATGGGTTATTGTTGTTGTTCTTGACGTTGCCTTATCCTTGGTTTTTTTCAAGTTTTCATAGTAAATTGCGCCATCTCTGATGGTCGCTTCGGCTCTCGCCTCAAACTCACTTTGATATGCATAAAGCTGCGCCATATACTTACTTACAATTTCATCTTTTTTTATTTTGTTTTCGTTTTCCTTACGCTTTTTTTCAAGCTCAAGTGTTTTTTCCTCAAACATTTTGGAGTAAAGCTCGGGAAGCTTTAGCGTTCCGTCATCAAGCTGTGATTTCTCTTCCTCTGTCGGCTCTCTTAGGCCCTCGTCAAGGAAGGTGTTCACCTGTGATACAAGCTCCTCCTGGTTTTTATCCCGTCTTTGTGTGATTTCTTCTTCCGTCTGGGTTATACCTGTAATAATACTTTCAATATTTTTTCTTTGCCATATTGCAAGTGAGCCTATACAAAGCACAAATACAATCAAAAACACCAACAATATTTTTAATATTTTTTTCACTTTAAGGCCCACCTCCTTACAAAAATTATGAATTAAGAAGCTCTATTGCAAGCGATGCATTATCCATTGCCTTCTTTCGAAGTGGCAAAGACTCCTCTTTCAGCTTTTCTTTCATTTCATCTGCATTTTCAATACAGTAAACAGCCATTTTCAAAAACTGTTCTTTCTGAAATCTATCAAGCTCTACATATGTCTTTTGATTCATATATTCCATAAATCCCCGTATTTTGGGGTCATATGCAATTCCCGCCATCGGTACATTCATAACAGATGCAAATATCAGCATATGAAGCCGCATCCCGCATACGATAGAGCATCTGCCAATGATTGCAAGCATATCAGGTATGGAAAGGTCACAGTCAATCACTCTTGACTGCTCCTTCATTTTTCCTGCAATTTCTAAGGAAAGAGCAAGATCGCAGCTCTTTTGCATTGGGATAAATACGGGAAGATATCCCATTTTTGATATTTCATCAAGAGATAAAGCCATCTGCTTTGCAAAGTCTTCGGGCATATTGGCACATTCCCGCACTGAAACAGCGACTAATCTCTCGCTTTTTTCAATAGAGTAGTCTGCAAAAATTTTATCGGCACATTCGCCTGATGCACTCTCAAGATTAAATGCAGGGTCCGCCGTTACCATAACACGGGGCTTTTTAATTCTGCAACGCTCTATCTCTTCAAGCGAGACATTTTCACGCAAAGTAATAAGGTCAACCATATTTAAAACCTTATTCACTTTTTTTATATTTTTTTCTTTTATGGGTCCCATTCCGTTTGCATAAAGCATAACTTTAAGACCCATTTTTTTCGCAAGGAAAATAATTGTCAGGTAATAAAGCAGGCTTTTTGTACTTGTCGCATCCTGAATAAGTGTTCCGCCGCCGCTTATTAAAAGCTTTGCCTTACGCATTTCTCTGAGAACGGAAAACAAATTAAATCTGTTCACCGTTTTAACTGCGTATAGCTTTCGTGTCAGCGAAGTGTTTCCCGAAAGCGCCGTAATGGAAATCTGTGGCTGGGTGTTTTTCAGGTCGCTGACTATACTTTTAAGAAGCGCCTCATCGCCGCTGTTTCCAAGTCCGTAATACCCTGAAATTATAATGTCTGACACACTCTCACCCCTGAAATTATGCAAGTTCTATCTTAAGGAATGATTTCTTACCCTTTTTTACAACTATCTTTCCGTCTTTAAAGCTATCAGCAGTTATTATCATATCAATCGCAGTAACTTTCTCATTATCTATACTAAGTCCGCCCTGCTGAATAAGACGTCTGCCCTCACCCTTTGACGGGATGAATTCCACCTTTGCAAGCAAATCAAGAACACCTATACCATCTGAAAGCTCATCCTTTGTTATCTGTGCTGACGGCATATTGTTTGCATCGCCCATACCCGAGAAGATTGCAGTTGCTGTTTGCTGAGCCTTTTTCGCCTCTTCCTCACCATGAACAAGCTTTGTTACCTCATAGGCAAGAAGCTCCTTCACCTTGTTAAGTGCACTTCCCTCAAGCTTTTCATATTCACGGATTTCGTCCATCGGAATAAAGGTAAGAAGCTTAAGACATTTACAAACATCCTCATCACTAACATTTCTCCAGTACTGATAAAACTCATACGGAGATGTCTTTTCCGGTGCAAGCCATACTGCACCGCTTGCCGTTTTACCCATTTTCTTACCCTCGCTGTTAGTAAGGAGAGTAAATGTCATACCGTAAACCTGTTTCTGGTCTTTTCTTCTGCAAAGATTTAATCCGCCTAAAATATTGCTCCACTGGTCATCTCCGCCAAGTTCAAGCTTACAGTCATATTTGCGGTTAAGCATCAAAAAGTCATAGCTCTGCATCAGCATATAGTTGAACTCAAGGAATGAAAGTCCCTTCTCAAGTCTTTGTTTAAAACATTCAGCCGTAAGCATCTGATTTACTGAGAAGCAGGAGCCTATATCTCTTATAAACTCTACGTAATTAAGGTCAAGAAGCCAATCAGCATTATTAACCATAATTGCCTTATCATCAGAAAAATCAATCACACGTGAAAGCTGCTCCTTGAAACGCTCACAGTTATAATCAATTGTTTCCTTTGTCATCATCTGGCGCATATCCGTTCTTCCCGTGGGGTCACCAATATGACCTGTTCCTCCGCCAACAAGTGCTATGGGACGGTGTCCGTAATTCTGCATATGGCGCATTACTACCATCTGCAAAAAATGTCCTACGTGGAGGCTGTCTGCAGTGGGGTCAAAACCTATATAAAAAGTTACCTTCTCTCTTCCGAGAAGTTCACGGATTTCTTCCTCATGGGTGGTCTGTGCAATAAGACCTCTTTCTTTTAAAACGTCAAATACGTTTTCCATTTGTATCATTCCTTTCATTGCCGCAAAGCGGCAACCCTCTTCATCTTCTATCATAAAATATATTATAACATTTTTCAGTAGGTGTTTTCAAGTGTTTTTTACCATATATTAATAAATTATTCCCTGACCGTCAAAGTTTGGAATAAAACTTTCCGATGCAGCCTCCCCCTCCTGAATAAAAGCCTCCTCAATTCCTATATCAATGCAAAAATCAAGTATTTCGTCATATTCTTTTTCTGAAAGCGTTGTGTTAAGATTTGGGAATCCTTTGTTTTCATTAACGGGCGTATACTGGCTCATAATACTGAGCAAAACATTCTTCCCATACGTTTTATAAACATATTCCAAAACATTTTTTGAATCTTCGCTGTGTCCTGGAAGACACAAATGCCTGACAATGACACCCTTTTGCAAAATACCTTTTTCATTAAAAATTAAATTTGGA
>JAZRQT010000137.1:0-4839 GCA_045650105.1 Clostridia bacterium
TGAAATATTTAACCAGATGTCAAAATGGCAGGCTATGAGTGCGGGTATTCTTAAAATGCCTGTAGTACTCAGAGTTTCTGTAGGTTCTAAATATGGTGCTCAGCACTCTCAGGACTGGACAGCACTTTGTGCACATATTCCCGGACTTAAGGTTTGCTTCCCCGCAACCCCCTGGGAGGCAAAGGGTCTTATGGAAACAGCTCTTAAGGGTACTGACCCCGTTGTATTCTTTGAAAGCCAGAGAATTTACGATGTTGGTGAGCAGTTCCACGAAGGCGGTGTTCCTGCAGAGCGTTATGAAATCGAATTTGGTGATACAAATAAGGTTCGTGACGGTAAGGACGTTACAATCCTTACAATCGGTGCGGCACTTTACCGTGCTATGGATGCCGCTAAACAGCTTAGCGAAAAATATGGTATGGAGGCAGATGTTATAAACATTCACTCTCTTGTACCGCTTGATTACACCAAGATTATTGAATCTGTGAAGAAAACAGGCAGAGTTGTTCTCGTTTCAGATGCTTGTGCACGTGGTTCATTCTTAAATGACGTTGCAAAGAATATTACAGAGCTTTGCTTCGACGACCTTGATGCACCGCCCGTAGTAGTAGGCGCACGCAACTGGATAACACCTCCGTTTGAATTTGACGAATACTTCTTCCCGCAGGCAGGCTGGATTATTGATGCAATCCACGAAAAGCTTGTTCCGCTTCCCGGACATACCGTAGAAAACGGTTGCACAGAGGCAGAGGCACTTCGTCGTGCACAGAAGGGTGTATAATGATAATTAAAAGGACGGCAAACGCAGGGGTGCTGATAGAGCTTGACGGTGTTTCGTTTCTTTTTGACGGCGTGGCAGAGGAGCTTGCGCCGTATCTGGGAACACCGCACCTTATTCGTGAAAGCCTTACAGAAAATCCCCCTGATGTTGTGGCGTTTACACATTTGCATAAAGACCACTATGACAAGTCGTATGCAGAGGAATATACGAAAAGAACACTCAGACCCGTTTACGGGCCTGAGTGTTTACCCCCAAAGATTACCCAAAATATAGAAATTGAGGCAGTGCCCACAAGACATATCGGGAAGACGGAAATTCCCCATATAAGCTATATCATTTGCGCAAGTAAATGTGTATGGTTTATGGGTGATGCATCGCCCCTTATGTGGAAAGATGCAGAAAAGTTTCCAAAACCTGATGTAGTAATTGTTCCGTATGCGTATGCAATTACTCCCTCTGCGTGGAATATCACGAAAGACTTAGGTGCAAAGGAGATAGTGCTTGTGCATTTCCCTCTGCGTGAGTGTGATGAGCACGGACTTTGGAGCTTAGCAGAGCAGAATGTGTGCGGTGATACCTCTGTTCATATTCCCGAAATAGGACAAGTTATAGAGATTTGAAGAAAAGGAAGTGTAATTTTATGTATAAGGATTTAAAGATAAAACCGCCGTTTTTCGAAGTAGGACCCAAAGCATTTTTATACGGCGAAAAGATGCTTAAGCTTGCGCAGGTAATTGATAAAACTGCAATGAAGTATGATGTGGACGTAATTGTTACACCGCAGTATACAGATATTAAGCTTCTTGCTGACAATACTGAAAGAATTTTAGTATTTGCACAGCATATGGATTATCTTACCGTAGGAAGAGGACTCGGAAGCGTTCTTCCCGAGGCGGTAAAGGCAGCAGGTGCGGTTGGTGTAATGCTTAACCACGCTGAAAAGCCCCTTACAATGGAAGAAATCGAAAAAACAATTGCAAGAGCTGACGAAGTTGGTCTTGGTACAATTGTTTGTGCCGACACTGTTGAGGATGTTAAGAAAATTGCCAAGATGGGACCAAACCTTATCGTGGCAGAGCCTACAGACCTTATCGGTACAGGTCAGACAAGTGACAGTAACTACGTTATTGAAACAATCAAGACTGTTCGTGAAATCAATCCCGACATAATGGTACTTCAGGGTGCGGGAATTTCAAACGGTCAGGACGTATACAACACAATCAAGCTTGGCGCTCAGGCAACAGGAACAACAAGCGGTATTATGAAATCTGACAGACCGTATGAAATGGTTGAGGAGATGCTTTATAACCTTAGAAAAGCATGGGATGAGCTTCACGCATAAAGTCTGAAAAAACATTAAAAAATAATGCGAAATGCGAAATGCGGAATGCGAAGTGTTGGAAGATTTTCGCCTGGCGAAAATCAACAATCATTTCGAACTTCGAATTTCGAACTTCGAACTAAAAAGAGGTCTACATAACTATGAAAAAAGAAGCACTTGAAATGGCAAAACAGGCTTACATAACAGAAAGCCAGTGTATTGCTGAAATGGCAGAATATTTTGACGAGGAAGCTTACGGCAAAGCGGTAGAGCTTCTCAAAAATGCGCCGAGAATAGGCTCAAGCGGATGCGGACACAGCGGCATTATATGCCAGCATTTTGCGCATCTTATGTGCTGTATAGAACAGCCTGCAAGGTTTATTTCACCTGCAGAGGGACCGCACGGTGCAACAGGATTTTTGCAGGAGGGTGATGTAATGGTATTTGCATCACGTGGCGGCAAGACGAAGGAGCTTTTAACACTTGTTGACATCTGCAAAAAGAAAGGTGTTAAAATTATAACAGTTACAGAAAATATGGAATCACCACTTGCAAAAGAGGCGGATGTAGTTTTAAAGCAATATGTAAACCGTGAAACGGACAAATACAACTGTCAGGGTACAACATCATCAACCTCGCTTGCGGTGATTTTCCACGTACTGCAGACAATGCTTATTGAGGAAACCGGCTTTAAGAATGAGCAGTTTGCTCTTGTTCATCCCGGCGGCGCAGTTGGCGAAAGATTAAACGGATGACAAGGTCATCCTCTCGAAAGCAAAGTTTTGCCCTGCAAAACATTTACTTTCGAAAAGTGGGCTTACGCTCGCGCGGTGCTCACCGCACCAGCCCACGAAAGGAGTTAAAATCGAGGTACACGCCCCCGATTTTAACGGATTTAATTGTTAAGGGAGCGCCCTTAACAATCCCCACAAGTATAATTCCCTGAACGGGAGAAATATAAAAAATTTTAGGAGGATTTAATTATGGAATTTAAAGTATTTCAGAAGGAATTGGAAGTTCAGTCAAGAGGTTGGATCCCCACATTCCACGATATTTCAAAAGAGGTTATGGAAATCGTAGCAGCTTCAGGTGTTAAGAATGGTACCGTTACAATCGCATCACATCATACAACCTGCTCAGTTATGGTTCAGGAGTGCTCACACGATATTGATTCATTTGATCTTGAGTACCTTCAGCACGACCTTCTCGATATTATGAGAAAGATGATTCCTGACTTTGCAGAGGAGCATCAGTACCGTCACCCCGGCCCCATCCATTCACAGTTCGGCAGATACGTAAATGAGCCTGGTGACTACACAAGTATGAACACAGACGGACATCTCCGCAGTGTTTTCTTCGGCAGAAGCGAAGCTATGACAATCAAGGACGGCGTTCTTGACGGCGGCGAATTTGCACACGTTTACTTCATTGACTGGGATCACGTTCGTGCAAGAAGAAGACAGATTAACGTAACTGTTATGGGTACTACTGAGGCTGTTGAAGACAGAAAGTGGAATAACGGCGAAGTTATCGATACAAAGCGTAAATATACAGACGAGGAAAAGGCGTATGACGTACATTACGACCTTCAGCTTAAGAGATAACCATTATGAATCTTTTAGGAATTGATTTTGGAACAACCTCGGTAAAGGCGGTTTTGTTTGACGAAAAGCTTCGTGAAATAGCTTCCTCCACTGAGGATTATACAGTAAAGACAAGCGGTAATATTGTAGAGCTGGAGCCTCTTAGATACTGGAGCCTTCTCAAAAACGCACTTGCAAATGTAGAGAAAAATGCAAAGGTGGACGCTCTTGCTATCGATACACAGTGCGAAACACTTATCCTTACTGATGAAAACGGTGAGCCTGTGCGTGATGCAATCGTATGGCTCGATAACCGTGCGGAGGAAGAGGCACGTATTATCCAGGAGCATTTTGGACGCAAAAAGGTTTATGAGGTTACCGGTCAGCCTGAAATTACGGCAACCTGGCCTGCAAGTAAGCTTTTGTGGGTAAAGCGCAACGAGCCTCAGGTATGGGCAAAGACGAAGAAAATTTTCCTGCTTGAGGATTATCTTCTCTATAAGCTTACAGGCGAGTTTGTGACGGAAAAAACTCTGCAGTCATCAACAATCTATTTTGATATTAATACATCAGAGTATTGGGATGAAATGCTCAGCTTCATAGGTGTGGAGAAGGAAATGCTTCCCGCACTTATGGACAGCGGTAAGTATGTGGGCGAGTATAAAGGAATTAAGGTTATAACCTCTGCAATGGATCAGGTTGCAGGTGCGATCGGTGCAGGCGTTATAGAAAAGGGTATCTGCAGTGTTATGACGGGTACTACAATGGCTATTTATCTTCCGACGGACAGTGTTCCTGCATTTAAGGAGGATAGCTTTGTGCCGTGTCATTACAGCTTTGACGGAAGCTACGCACTTCTTTCGTGGAGCCCGACGGCAGGTATGGCATTAAAATGGTTTAAGGAGGCGTTCCTTCCCGATGTTTCTTTCAAAGACCTTGATGCTTTGGCAGAAAAGGTAAGTGTCGGAAGTGACGGAGTAACCTTTTTGCCGTATTTGTGCGGCTCTACAATGCCTAAATACAATCCCGATGCACGTGGAAGCTTCACAGGGCTTACACCCGAGCATAATACTGCGCATTTTGTACGCAGTATTATGGAGTCAGTTGCGTGTATGCTCAAGAGTAATCTTGACTACCTCGGCACTGATGTGGAT
>JAZRQT010000138.1:0-2678 GCA_045650105.1 Clostridia bacterium
GAATCATTCCGTTATAGAGATTATCAGCATCTATGCCGATATTTGAATAAATAATCTGCGCTGTGCTTACACCGAAATAGTCTGCAATACTTTGAATGGTGTCATTTTCACCCACAACATAATAATTTGTTGTCATACACGCAGGGAAATACTGCAGCGGTAATGGAATGCACAGACTTTCGCCTGAATTAATAGTATTTGCATCTGGAATTGAATTAATCTGGGTGAGCCTTTCTACAGTAGTTTCAAATCTTTTTGCAATACTGTAGAGTGTGTCGCCCTGCCGAACTGTGTAGGGGAAACTGCCGGGAGGGCAGTTCCAGCTAAAAGAACAACTCATAAAAAAACCACCTCATACATATTTTATGCGTGAGGTGGTTTTTTGGTTATCCGATGACTAAATTAATAGAAGGTTGCAAGCTCCTGCTTTGGCGGAGAAGTTACTGCAATTTCATCAACATAGATAACAGGTCCCTTTGAACGGTAAAGCTTACAGTATTCATTTTTGATTGTTCCCGTAACCATTATCCAGTCACGGCTTTGAAGTGTGTGCTTGTTTTTGCATATACATACGATTGGACGGTATTCAACGTCATCTATACAGCACGTCATAACGTGACGACCTGCAACAAAAATGTTGTCGTCCATCCGTTTGTCATATGCAACAATGCCTTTAAATTTGATAGCCTTTCCATTATATTTATCGGTTTCTTCTATCAAATCCCTATACCAGATGGCATAGTCGGTATCCTCAATTTTAATAAGAGGGGCCTGGATATCAAAGGGGAGCGGGTCTTCTATATCATCATATTCAACGCTGCCGTCCTGATATTCATACGCAATATCACATCTGCGGCTGACACCACGTACAATTTTGTGAAGCTCCATCTTGGGGATATCCTTTGTCATACGGTTAAAGACTACAAGCTCACTTGTCCGAAGCTTATCAACGGTCAGGTTTCTCATATTAGCATTATAGGTAATAAAGGTCTGCGCATCGGCAAAGGTCATACACTGCACTAATGCAAAGTTTTTGGGGAAACTATTTAAAAGCTCCTCAAGCGTCCACATACCGTTGTATTCAATAATTACACGTTCAGCCTTACACTCCTTTTGCATAGCGGAGAGTGAGGCTGATGTTATATCAGATACTTTTTCAATAAATTTGATTGTTACGTTACTTCCTGAAAAAAGTGATGGCTCATATTCCTCCACACCCTCCTCGCATACAATGAGAAGAGTTTTTTCGCCTGCGTTAAAACGCTCATCACAAAGGGTGTCCTGAATAAATTTAGTTTTTCCCGACTCAAGAAATCCGAGAAATAAATATACGGGAATATCTTTCATTTATATCGTTCCTTTCAGTTAAAAAGCTTTTTGAGTTCATCCTCATTAATGTTTGCGCCGATTACGCAAATTCTGCCAATCGCAGATGCACTGCCTGTGCGGACATCAGCCTCACCGGGAACATAGTCAAAGTGTATCCATTCGCCGTCACCCTTTACTATACCCTTTGCACGAAGAATGGTGCCGTATACATCTTCTTTTAAAAGGGCGTCAAGAGCAAAGCGGATTTCATCCTGAGTGTAGGTGCGTACTGTTTCACAGCCCCAGCTCGTAAAGACATCGTCTGCGTGATGGTGATGATGGTGGTGTTCGTGGTCATGGTCATGACAGTGACATTCTTCATCGTGGTGATGATGTTCGTGACAGTGGCACTCTTCGTCATGGTGATGATGTTCGTGACAATGACACTCTTCATCGTGGTGATGATGCTCGTGGCAATGACACTCTTCATCATGATGGTGATGCTCACCTTTAAGCTTTTCAAGTTCTGTTTCAAGAGTATCACATTTTTCAATTACAGAAAGAATTGATTTTCCGCTGAGTTCATCCCACGGTGTTGTTACAATCTGTGCATCAGCATTATGCTCTTTAATAAGGGACACACACTCGGAGAGCTTGTCCTCTGAAACACCGTCAGTATGGCTTAAAATAATGCAGGAGGCTGTTTCAATCTGGTCATTAAAGAACTCGCCGAAATTCTTCATATACATTTTACACTTTTTTGCATCCACAACGGCACAATAGCTGCTTAAAATTGTGTTTTCATCAGTTACACCCTCTACGGCACGGATAACGTCACTAAGCTTTCCTACGCCTGACGGCTCGATAAGAATACGGTCGGGGGAGTAGTCACGAAGCACTTTTTTAAGAGCCTCGGCAAAATCGCCCACAAGACTGCAACAGATGCATCCGGAGTTCATTTCGTTAACCTCAATTCCTGCATCCTGCATAAAGCCGCCGTCAATACCTATTTCACCAAATTCGTTTTCAATTAAAACAAGCTTTTCGCCGTTATATGCCTCTTTAATAAGCTTTTTAATAAGCGTGGTTTTTCCGGCTCCGAGAAAGCCTGAGAAAATATCAATTTTTGTCATGGGGAGCACTTCCTTTTTATATATTCGAATTTATTATAAAACTTTGTCCCAGTTAAAGCAAGAAAAAACTTGAAAAAAGTTTCAGATAATGGTAAAATAATAGACTATAAAGTCGTTTAAAGGAGAATTTACAGATGAATGAACTTAAACCAATGCTGTTTTCATCTATAAAGGATTACAGCAAGGAAAAGCTTTTAAAGGATATTGTTGCAGGAATAATAGTTGCGATAATAGCTC
>JAZRQT010000139.1:0-5129 GCA_045650105.1 Clostridia bacterium
TAGATTTTTTCGAAAGGGTAGTCGTTTATCACTTAGAAAAACAGAATAACCAAAAGGCTGTCCTTCTTTTCTAAGTGTTAAGCGTAACCGCCCTTCCGAGAATAAAGTTTTTGACGTTAATATCGGGGGAGCAAGCTCCCCCGATGCCACAAAATTACTTTCTAAGACCGAGCTTTTCAACGATTGCACGGTAACGGTTGATGTCAACCTTTGTAAGATAGTTGAGAAGGCCACGGCGCTGACCAACCATCTTGAGAAGACCACGTCTTGAATGATGGTCCTTCTTGTAAACCTTAAGATGCTCGTTAAGGTGATTAATTCTCTCGGTAAGAATTGCAATCTGTACCTCGGGAGAACCTGTGTCACCCTCGTGAAGCTTGTACTGATCGATAATGCTCTGCTTTGTTTCCTTTAACATTAGAAAAACCTCCAAATAATATAATTTCGCCTATCTCCACGCTACCAAGGAAGGGGTTGGAGAAACCACAAACCGTAGCAACGGGATAATATGCCAAGTAGCATATTACCATATACTTTTAATTTTGTCAAGACCTTTAATGCAAAACTCTTGTAATAGGGGTTTGTTTTTCACTTATCGGCAGGAGAGTGTACCCCTCACCGATAAGATATTCAAGCATCATTGGAAGCATCCGCGCAGTACTTTTTCTGTCGTGCAGAAGAATTACGGGCGCACCGTCGCAGGAGGAAAGCCCCCGCCTTAAATTATCCATCACTTTCTGAGGGACGATTTTACCAACACTGTCACGGGGGTCTACATTCCAGTCCCATATGATATATCCGTTATCTGTAAGATGCCCTGCCTGCGCCTTTGTCAGGCGATAGCCTGAGCCAAAAGGCACCCTGACAAGTTTTGAGCCGCTCCCCAAAAGAGTATGGAGAGTTTTTTCAGTTTTTTTCATTTCTTCAAGGGGGGAGGTTTCATTTTCATAAATAGCCTCACTGTGGCTTATTCCGTGAAGCCCTATGCTGTTACCGTTGTGAACAATTTGCTTTATAAAATCAGGATAGAGCTTTATTCTTTCCTCGAGCACAAAAAAGGTTGCCTTTGCATTATACCTAGAGAGGGTATCTACAATATCGGGCGTATTGAGTGTAGGCCCGTCATCAAACGTCAGATATGCAATCTTTTTCTCCTCTTTTGCAAAGGCGTGCTGCAGAAAAAGCATCAGCGGCAGCAAAAGAGCTGCCGCCGCAATTATATATCGGCATTTTTTGTTTTTCACATTCAACAGTCCCTTCCATATATTTTATGGAAAGGGAACGGCATTTATGCTTCAAGTGACACTGCGTGGGAAATTGATGGTATACTCTCCCCCTGAAAGGTTGCAGTCGGGCTCATAAGTGCACCCGTGGCGGCAAAAAGTACACGGCGAAGATTTCCCTTTTTCATTTCGGGCAGAATATGTCCGCACAAAATTGAGGCGGCACATCCGCAGCCGCTTCCGCCTGCGTGCGTGTCCTGAGTTTCTTTATCAAATATCATTGCACCGCAATCGTCATATTTGTCACCAATATCAATGCCTTCCTTTGCAAAAAGCTCTTTTGCAAGGCTTTTGCCGATAATTCCCAAATCGCCCGACAAAATCAGGTCATAATACTGCGCCTCCCGTCCGTGCATTTCAAGATGACGTTTCACCGAATCAACAAAGGCAGGAGCCATTGCCGCACCCATATTACATATATCAGTAACGCCCATATCAACAATTCTGCCACAGGTGACAGCCTCGACATACGGTGGGGCAGAGCTTTCCCCCACTACAAGCGCACCGCTTCCCGTTACTGTCCACTGCGCATTAGGCGTACGCTGACCGCCGTATTCAAGCGGTGTGCGGAACTGCTTTTCCGCACTGCAGAAATGACTGCTTGTAGAACAGAGAATATTTTTCGCTGCACCGCCCCCCGTAATTACAGAGCCAAGCACCAGACTTTCTGCCATTGTGGAGCATGCCCCATACACCCCGAAAAACGGAATGTCAAGTCCACGCAGTGCATATCCTGACGAAATACACTGATTGAGCAAGTCGCCCGATATGGAAAAATCTATGTCCTTTTCCTGAAAGCTTCCCTTTTCGAGGGCAAGCTGTACACTGCGGCGAAGATTTTCACTTTCCGCCTTTTCCCAGGTTTTCTGACCGAAATATGCATCCTCCTCTACGGCATCAAAGCATTTTCCGTAGGGCCCTTCCCCCTCTTTTTTACCGACAACGGCGGCGAATGATTTTATAGAGGGTTTTTCGTCAAAAACAACTGTTCCTTTTCCCAAAAAACGCATAACGCATCTCCTTATCTAACAAAAATCATATATAAAATACCTGCGATTACTGACGAAATTGTTCCGTATACAATTACAGGCCCTGCAACATCAAAAATCTTGCTGGCACTTCCGGGGACAAGACCCTCCGACTTAAATTCCATTGCAGGGGAGGCAACGGCATTTGAAAACCCCGTTATCGGCACAAGTGTTCCTGCGCCTGCGTATTTTGCAATGCGGTCAAACACGCCCAGCGCTGTAAGGGTTGCCGCTATAAAAATCAGCGTAATGCTTGTAGCCGTTCCCGTTAGTTCCTTATTAAAGCCCTGCGAAAAATAAAAATTTCTGAAAACCTGACCGACAGTGCATATTATACCGCCGACTAAAAATGCACGTGCCGTATCCTTTACAATGGGGGATTTTCCCGAATGCTTCTCAACCATTTTTGCATATTCTTTTTTTGTAACCACAAAAAAACCTTCTTTCATTATATAAATGTTGCGGTGCCCTGAGAAAGCGGCGCCTTATTCATAATTATAAAATGCAGTATACACAAAGATATAAATACAGCTGCTATTAAAACAGCTTTATATTTTCTAATCATATATATTCATCCTTTCGCATTTATTTTTTCCAATAAAAAAAGAAATCCTTAAAAATTTTAAGAATTTCTTTTTGAAATTTTTTCCTGAAAAAATGTAGGGTTCTTGCGGCACCTCTTATAAATCCCTCCAGCACTAACGCGGTCCCCCTCCCTTTAGGCAAGGGAGGCGAATCGGGAGCATTGAAAGCTCCTCTTTATCAAACACGTGAAGCACACCTAAAAGTGCAAAATACACTGCCGCACCGACGGCTATTGATATGAGCACTGATACGGTGTTTCCCATAAAGGAAAGCACTCTGTATGCGCCCATTACACTGCCGCCCATTAAAACTGCGGCAATAAACGGTTTTAAAAAATATTTCCCGAACGGCAGCTTCATCGGCAGATTTTTTCTGAGCACACTAAAGCTCACGAAAAATGCTATCGCCTGACAGGCGATGGAGCCTATCGGCGCACCGTATATATTTATTGCAGGAATGGGGATAAGGACAAGGTTTAATATAACCTTTACAATACCGCCTGCAAGAACACTTATTGCAGGGACAAAAATTTTACCCATTCCCTGAAGCGAGCCGTATATAGTCTGACTCATTGCCGAGAAAAATACGGTCGGCGCAACAAGTGCAAACAAAAGTCCGCCGTCACTGGCATTGGGATAAATCATTTTGAGAATTGGGGATGCCAGCGCCATATATCCCGCACTGCAGGCAAGTGCAATGACAGAGGAAACGAGGAGCGAGAATGAAATTTTCTGTTTTGCCGTGTCATAATCCTTAACGGCAAGCGCACCTGCAACCGTCGGCACTAAAACTGTTGCAAATGCCGTATTAAGCGCAAGGGGCAGGTTTATAAGAACATCCGTCTTACTTAAAATTCCGCTGAGGCGCACCGCCTCCTCCCCAAGAAAAAGTGCATCGGGGATAGCATCCGCAAGCGCAATTTTCACACCACGCACAACGGTCACTATATCAACAATTCTGTTAAGCGAAGCCACTATTGAGCCGAGCGAAATCGGCACAGATACATAAAGTATCATTTTCGCAATGGAGAGCGTACTCCCCTTTATTTTTACAGCGGGTGCGACAGAAAGCCTCTGCCGTATATCGCCCGAGTTTGCCGCAAGGAATATAAACAGATATATACAGCTTAAAAACGTGGATAAGGTTGTGGCAAGAGTTGCGCCCGCCGCCATAAATTCAGGCTTTGAGCCTGCCATTGCCATTACAATAAGTATTGTGGAAAGACTTTTTAAAAACTGTTCAAGCACCTGACTTGTATTAGTTGCCTTCATATTCTGCTGTCCTGCGAAAAATCCACGCACAACGCTGGATACAGACACAAACACTATCGCAGGAGAAAGCACCTTTATCGTATATTTTGCAAGAGGGGTATCAAGCACTGCCGTTGCTATAAACTCTGCACCAAAAAACATAAGGGCGGAGAAAAATGCACCCACGCATAAAAACAGCACCAGTGCAACACGGAAAATTCGCATTGCGCCCTTGTAGTCGTCAAGCGCACACCTCTCCGACACAAGCTTTGAAATAGCGTTGGGAATACCGATAGAGCTTACTGCAAGGAGCAGTGTGTATATCTGAAAACCGAAATTATAATATCCGTTTCCCATATCGCCGAATCCGTCGATATTCGTTATTACCATTCGGTACGCAAACCCTAACAGCTTAACGGCAACCTGCGCAAATATTATCGTTATTACATTCATTAAAAATGTAGGGGCTTTTTTTGTTTTACCCATATATTTTCATAACCTTTCAGTTTTTATCTTACTACATCTTCGGTGAAGTTATATATTGCACGCTCACCGCCTATAAGACGGGGGCGTGTCTTTGCACAAAGGATAGGCGCACAGCCGATTTTTTTCACATCAAGTCTTACGGGCACGCAAACTCTTTTAAGGTGCATACCGATAAGTGTTCCGCCTATATCAATGCCTGCATTCCCCTTAATTTCATCTACTAAAACAGGGTCTGAAAATGCCATATACGCATTTGTCGCAAAGGAGCCGCCCGCCTTGGGCTGAGGAACGGCGCAAACCTCTTCAAGGAAATATTTTTCCGCACATTCACGCTCAACAACTATTGCACGGTTAAGATGCTCGCAGCACTGTGCCGCAAGGTAAATTCCCTTGTTTGAAAACACATTCCACAGGCTCTCAAAGAGAATTTTAGCTGTATCAGGGCTTGAATTGCTCCCAATTTTGCTGCCTAAAACCTCACTCGTTGAACAGCCGAT
>JAZRQT010000140.1:0-8328 GCA_045650105.1 Clostridia bacterium
AACTGACGGCACATATCGCCTGGCTTTTGATGATTGTACAGGATGCTATTACAGATTTGGGAGACACGGCAAATTTGAAAACAACTTAGATAATACAGGTCTTGTTTGTCAAAACTGCGAAAGTGAAGTAATGTATGACGAAATGGGATTTTTGCCCGAAGAAAGTATGCCGTATCCAATCCCTGAAAGTGAAATAACCTCACTTGAGGACAGATTTGTTATTCCCGCAGATTATCTTGAGGGAAAGAAGCAAGTCCTTCAGGAGCTTCGAAAAGGTAAGGCGGTAAACGAATACAGCGAAAATCCAGATAAATAATGTGATAAGAAAATTTTCACAGACATTTAACCTCTTTTTCTGCTTAGAATAATAAGTAGGAAAAGAGGTTTTTTTATGAAAATTTTTATTTATTTAATTTTATTGCTTTTAACAGGATGTGCGCAAAAAGAAGAAATATCAGAAGAAAAAATTTCCTTTGAACAAATGAATAAAACGATTACAAAGGAAATAAAAATTATTGAAGTTGAAAAAACTCTCGGCGAGGCAGTAACAAAAATTATTGATACGGGAAAAAACAGAATGAACAATATTTTTCTTGCCTGCAGAAGTGTCAGCGGTAAAAAACTTCTCCCCGGGGAAGAATTCAGCTTTAACAAAGCTACAGGTCCACGCAGTAAAAGCCGTGGATATAAAGATGCCCCCGTTATTTTTAACGGCGAAAAAAGCTATGGAGTAGGGGGCGGTGTTTGTCAGGTAAGCACGACAATCTATATGGCGGCAAAAAATGCGTCGCTTAAAATTACAGAAAGACATATTCACAGCGAGGAAGTAGCATATGCACCAAATCATACTGACGCTACTGTTGTATACGGAGAAAAGGACTTAAAATTTAAAAATAATACAGACGATACTATCTATATTTACACGTGGGTAGAGGACGGAAAAGTTTTTTCAAAAATTATTAAAAAAGATATTGACATACAAGAATGATTGTGCTATTATAAATATAATAAATAACAGTAATCATTACTGTTATTTATAAGGAGGGCTGTTATGAGGTATAGCAGACAACGTGAGGCACTTTTGGAACTTCTTCGTTCTACCACCTCTCACCCCGATGCACAGTGGTTATATTCATCACTTCGTCAGGAGCAACCGAATATTTCTTTGGGTACGGTTTACCGCAATTTGCGTCAGCTTACTGATGAGGGCGAAATTCTGGAGCTTTGCTATGGAAACACATCACATTTTGATGCCGATCTTTCTCCTCATTATCATTTGCAGTGTTCTCATTGCAAGAGGATATTTGATATTCCGGCAGAAGATGTATCAGTAACGGTAAAGACAGACAGTGAGTTTTTAGTAGATGGCTTCAGCATTGTTTTAAACGGCATTTGCCGTAATTGTCAAAATGATAATTAAAATTTTTAATTTTAGAAAGGAAAGAAGATAGTATGAAAAAGTTTGTATGTTCAGTATGCGGTTATGTTCACGAGGGAGACAGTGCACCTGAAAAATGTCCTCAGTGCGGTGTTCCCGCTTCAAAATTTAATGAGCAGGCAGGGGAGAAGACCTGGGCGGCAGAGCACGTTATAGGTGTTGCTCAGGGTGCGAGAGAAGATATTATTATGGATTTAAGAGCTAACTTTGAAGGCGAATGTTGCGAAGTTGGTATGTATCTTGCAATGGCAAGGGTTGCACACCGTGAGGGTTATCCTGAAATCGGTCTTTACTGGGAGAAAGCTGCTTATGAAGAGGCAGAGCACGCTGCAAAATTTGCAGAGCTTTTGGGTGAGGTTGTAACTGACTCTACAAAGAAAAATCTTGAAATGAGAGTAGACGCTGAAAACGGCGCAACTGCAGGAAAGTTTGACCTTGCAAAACGTGCAAAGGAATTAAACCTTGATGCAATCCATGACACTGTTCACGAAATGGCTCGTGATGAAGCTCGCCACGGAAAAGCTTTTGAAGGGTTACTTAAGAGATATTTTGGATAATTATAATTTGAGATTTCAATAAAAAACCCCCTGGAAATAGGTGATTACCTTGTTTCCAGGGGGTTTTTTTAATCAGTTGTGTTTGCTATACACTTACAGTGATGCAAGAATTTCTTCCTTAGGACTATATCCGACAATACGGTTATACTCTTTTCCGTTCTTAAAAACGATAAGTGTGGGAATACTCATTACATTATACTTTATGGCAAGATTGGAACTTTCATCCACATTTATTTTGCCGACTGTAATATCAGTACGCTCATCTGCGATTTCGTCCACTATAGGGGAAACCATCTTACACGGTCCGCACCAGTCAGCATAAAAGTCAACAAGGCAGGTGCCGTTGTTATTTAAAATTTCACTTTCAAAATTTGTGTCATTAAGTTTTTTTACGTTCATTTGTTAATCCTCCTTGATTAAATGTAGTTCTAATATAATTATAATGGTTATTTTATGCAAAATCAAGATTTATATTAATTTAAAAAATTATCAACCGATAGTTGATAATTATTATATAAATTGCATTTACAGGTTAAAATATATTTGGTATAATAAACGCAGAAAGCCTTGCATTGCAAGCCTTTTTGGCTTCGCCAGTGATGTACTGCGTACATCCTGCGATATTGACGGCTGCGTAAAAATGCCCTTGCAAGCAAGCATTTTTACTTATGGTATAATATAGATAATTACAGATTTTGGGGCGATAAATATGAAACATTTGAATTTTGCAAAGAAAATATCAGACCTTCGTGAAAATCTTAATATGACGCAGAGTGAATTTGGAAAAAAGCTGGGTGTAAGTAACCGTGCCGTTTCAAAATGGGAGAACGAAATTTCGTATCCGAGCATTGATTCAATATATAAGATGTGCAAACTTTTCAATGTGAATATTGAATATTTCTTTTCAAATATCGAGGAAGAACGTGAGGATAATAGTAAAGAGAACACTATGCCGACAATCAGGGAGCTTTACAAAATAGGAAGAGGTCCTTCAAGCTCTCATACAATGGGTCCTGAAAAAGCCTGCCTGATGTTTAAGAAAAAGCATCCGCGCTCAGACAGCTTTAAGGTTGTTCTTTTTGGCTCCCTCGCACAAACGGCGAAGGGGCACAGAACAGATTATGCTATTGAGCAGGCATTTCTCCCCAAAAAGGTCGAGATTGAGTTTGACTGTATAACAAAGGATTTGCCCCATCCAAACACGATGGATATATACGCATATGAAAATGGTGTGCAGTGTGCGTTCATAAGAGTTTGCAGTGTCGGCGGGGGACAAATTTTAATTGAGGGCGAAAAGCTTATTGAAAATGAAAATCTTTATCCTTTGCATAAGTTTTCAGATATGGCAGATTACTGCAAAGAGAAAAATATGCGTCTATGGCAATATGTAGAAGAGTGCGAGGGTGAGTATATACGTAACTTTATCGCCCTGATATGGGAAGAAATGAAAAACTCAATCAAAAACGGCTTAAATGACAGCGGTAATCTTCCCGGAAAGCTCAATGTGCAGAAAAAAGCACAATACCTTTTCCGTCAGCAGCATATGGATGAAAGTGAGCAGACAAAGGAAAACAGACTTGTTTGTTCGTATGCATATGCCGTCAGTGAACAAAATGCCTGCGGTGAAAAAATTGTAACGGCACCTACCTGCGGGGCGAGCGGTGTTTTGCCTGCAGTTTTATATTATATTCAGCAGAAAAGGAATTTTTCTGACGAGGATATTTACCGTGCGTTGGAAACGGCGGCACTCATTGGAAAT
The DNA here is from genome assembly GCA_045650105.1 of Clostridia bacterium. GTDB lineage: Bacteria > Bacillota > Clostridia > UMGS1883 > UMGS1883 > UMGS1883. The sequence continues at coordinate 3,755 of JAZRQT010000140.1, forward strand.
ATAGTTAAAACAAATGCATCCATAAGCGGTGCAGAGTGTGGCTGTCAGGCAGAAATCGGAACTGCGTGCGCAATGGCATCGGCGGCACTTGCAGAGCTTTATAATATGAACCTTGAACAGATTGAATATGCGGCAGAAATTGCGATTGAGCATCATCTTGGTCTGACGTGCGACCCTATATACGGTCTTGTACAAATTCCGTGTATAGAGCGAAATGCTGTTGCGGCAATGCGTGCAATAAATGCAGTTAACCTTGCAAACTTCCTTACCGATTCAAGAAAGATTTCGTTTGACCTTGTTGTTCAGACAATGTATGAAACGGGAAAAGACCTTTCAAGACATTACAGAGAAACGAGCGAGGGCGGACTGGCGAAGTTATATAAGTGATGAAAAGAACTCCACCAAAATTTATGGTGGAGTTCTTTTTTAATCGTTGAATTTACAAAGCTCAACCGCCCTTAAACCAAACGGTTTTGCATCGCAGGATGCAGGGCGCAGAAGATTGTAGGGGGTATTAAATATCGTAATAGTTGCAGTTTCACCACAGTCAAGATTAAATACCTCTATCATTGGTGAATCAGTGAAAAAGATTTGTTCACGCTTTCCGACTTTGATACGGCAGATGTCAAAATCACCATTTACGCAAAGCATAGTGTTTGTGAGGTTACTGTCAGGAAGTGAGACGTTATATGTAAGTGCACCGTAATAATGGGGCATACCTGAGAGTGAAACGTCTGCATCATATTCTTCTATACGTGTTAAAAGAGAGCCGTCGCAATCAAAGTCGCCGCACAGATAAATCGGTTCAAACGAGGTCGGGTTAAACGAATAAAAATGCGGCGGTGTAAGACTTGAAAAATCACTGTTATAGTTGCTGAATTTTTTATATTCAAGTGCAAAAGTATTTTTTCCGTCTGCAAGATGCTCCGTTATATCAAGACCGAGGAAACGAGGGTCTTTTTGGGAAGGAATAAAGCCTGTAAGCTTCTTCCCGTTAATCTCAATACTGTCAAAATTATCGGCGTATTCAATGTATGCCTTCACATTACCGATTTCTTTAAGGTTTACGGTGAATGGATATTTAACCTTAACAGTTTCATTATCGTTAAGTAAGTAGAATTCACGGTGTAAATCGTCAATACTGCTTTCACGATACGATTTTTTGCCAAAGCACGCATTAACACGCTTAAGCGGCAGAATATTTTCATCTGCCCCGACAAGGGCAAAGGGCAAATCACATTCCTTATGTGTGGGTATGATTTCTATTTCTCCAGCATAGGGTGGTGCCTCATCCGCACGGATAGTGTCAGAATATATTAAAAGAGCCGTTTTTCCAGTTCTTAGTGTGAAAGCACACTTTCCGTCTGTTTCAGGAATTTTGTAAACTTCACCGTTTGCAGGGTCTGCCACGCAAAGAGATTTTCCATTTGTCAAAACAGATATATCGGCATCGCCGTCAGGTGTGCTGACAAAGATATATTTGTTATTTTCATCACATCTGTGATTGATGTATATATTGCTTTCAGAAGAAATTTTTGGAAAGTCTTTCAAAGTAAGCTCTTCAAGTTGAGAAAAAATGCTTTCATCAAGGGGGAATTTTCTGCCCGTAAAGGCATCTGAAATACTCAGTGTATCGGGTGTAATTATGTCTGTATAGCTTAAATTTCCTATGCGTACGCCTTCATTTGTATATTGGACATATTTTTCAAATATACATTCCTCTGTAATATGGAAGGGTATGCCCATTTGTAAAAGCTTCTTTGAAATTGAAGCAATGATTTCCTTATTCTCGGGCAAATATATGATAAGAAGATTTGCCGCAGATATGGTTTTATTGCAGATATTGCTGAGCCTTGAAACTCTGTCTGAAATGTCTTTTTCAGTATGCTTTGATAAAACGACTGTATGCTCCTCATACTTTCGTCTGTCGGCAAGGGAGAAAGCCACACTGTCATAGCAAATGCGGGAAGAACCTAAAGCTGCAAACAATGAGGCATCGTTATATCTTTTGGAGCAGGGAGCAAAAGAGGGTGACAGAATGCGTGTAATAAGAGGCTTTTCAAACTGCGCACAAACACTTTCTGCAAGCTTGAACTCGGTAATATCAGGGCTTTCACTGTCAATCTCAATACATACTGTGTCCGCCTTTATGTACTGCGATTGGCGGCTCAGAAAATCCGCACCGTTTACACCAATACAAAGCTGAAGATTATTTTCTGCACATTTCTCCTTTACGGAAAGGGTAAAGTTATCCGCAACGCAATCACTAAATGCACGGTAGTATTTTTTCTTAAAAGAAATATCGTCAGCGGTAAGTGCCTTTGCACATCCAGTGGGGGAGATATCTCCCAATCTTTTTAAAGCCGAAGGGGAGAAAAGGAGTGCATCCTGCGGGAAATTAATCTCTGTTAGAAAACCGTGTATTTCGTGCCCTATAAAGCGCCTGCACTCCCGAAGATAGGCTGCATATGTATGGTCTGTAAAACACTGTGTAACAAAATGGTCTGTAATATCAGAGAGCGGTGCACGGTGTGCACTGCGATCCTTTGACATATCACGCAGTGCAAAGCCGCCACCAAGTGGAATATTTTCTTTAAGAATAGTTTTTTCATCCGTCTTTACAATATCACGCATACGATAGTCGGGAACACTTGTAATTTCACCGCCACCGTGACCGCTGGCAGGCGTGTTTTCATCAAAAATCCAGAGGGTTATATCGTACTTTTCACTTCTGCGTGCGGCAGTGCGGACAAGCTCGAAAAAATCACCTGAAAGATATTCAAGCACAAGCCCCTTTGACGGGCGAATGAAAACAGTGTGAATTCCCATAGCGGAAAATTCGCAAAGGCGTGTATCAATCTCCTGCGCAGTGGGCTTTGCGCACCAGTCCCATACGGCGCAGGGGGAATATTCAGTATATGTATTTTTAAATTCACGCATATCCATATTACAAAACCTCGATTCTATACTATTATACAGAATATCAAAAAGAACGTCAATAAAAACTTGATAAGATATTTTTCTCGTGTTATAATTGATGCATACAGAATTTTATATATTATATACGGAGTAACTAAATGAGTATTTTAAATGTTGAAAATGTGACACACGGCTTTGGAGGTCGTGAAATTTTAGATGATGCATCATTCCGTCTGCTTAAGGGTGAGCATATCGGACTTGTAGGTGCGAATGGTGAGGGAAAGTCCACTTTCCTTAATATCATTACGGGAAAGCTGTCGCCTGATTCGGGAAAGGTTGAGTGGTGTAAGCATATTACCACGGGATACCTTGACCAGTATTCCACACTCGAAAAAGGGAAAACTATCCGTGATGTTCTTCGTGATGCGTTTCGCTATCTTTCAGACCTTGAGAAAGAGATGCTCGCAATTTACGAGAAAATGGCGGATGCGACAGATAATGAACTTAGTGAAATGATGAGCGAGGTAGGTGATATTCAGGATATTCTTGATACATCAGGCTACTATATCATAGATTCTAAGATAAATGAATGTGCAAACGGTCTTGGGCTTAATGAAATTGGTCTTGACCGTGATGTTTCGGAGCTTTCAGGGGGACAGAGGGCAAAAGTACTGCTTGCAAAGCTACTTCTTGAAAATCCGATGATTTTAATTTTGGACGAGCCGACAAATTTCCTTGACGAAAATCACATTGTATGGTTAAAAAGCTTTCTCAAGGATTATGAAAATGCGTTTATCCTTGTATCGCACGATATTCCTTTCCTCAACGAGGTTGTAAACGTAATATATCATATAGAAAATTGTGTGCTGACACGCTATAGCGGAGATTATAATGATTTTCAGCGTATGTATGACCTGAAAAAAAGACAGCTTGAGCAGGCATATAATAAACAGCAGAAAGAAATTGCCGATTTGGAGGAATTTGTTGCAAAGAATAAGGCAAGAGCGGCAACCGCTACACTTGCAAGGTCAAGACAGCGTCAGCTTGATAAGATGGAGATTATAACCCTTGCTCCTGAAAAGGTAAAGCCGACATTTTCCTTTAAAACTGCAAGAACGCCGGGCAGAGTTGTTATTGAGGCAAAGGATTTGGTGCTTGGTTATAACGAGCCTCTTACAAGCGAGATTAATCTTATCGTAGAAAGAAATAAGAAGATAGCCGTTAAAGGAACAAACGGTATAGGTAAATCGACCCTGATGAAAACGCTTTTAGGTATTATTCCGCCATATGGGGGAAGTGTAAACCGTGATCAGTTTGTGCAGGAGGGTTATTTTGAGCAGGAAGAAACTCAAAGCGACAAAACTGCGCTTAATGAAATCTGGGACGAATATCCTGCGATGACAAACGCAGAGGTTCGGGCGGCACTTGCCAAGTGCGGACTTACCACAGAGCATATCACCTCGCAGATGAAGGTGCTTTCAGGCGGGGAAAATGCCAAGGTAAGGCTTTGCAGACTAATGCTCAGAGAGGTTAATCTTTTAGTGCTTGATGAGCCTACAAACCATCTTGATGTTATGGCAAAGGAAGAGCTTAAAAAGGCAGTTTCAGAATTTCGCGGAACAGTTCTTCTTGTAAGCCACGAGCCTGAGTTCTAT
>JAZRQT010000141.1:0-2001 GCA_045650105.1 Clostridia bacterium
GATTTTGCTTGGAAATGCTTTCAGCAAAGCCAATGCCACTACCCTTCCAGTCACTTCCTGCGTTACTCGTCATAACGATTACTGTGTTTTCAAAGCTTACTACCTTGCCGTGGCTGTCCGTTATTCTGCCGTCATCTAAAATCTGAAGCATAATATTAAGCACGTCGGGGTGAGCTTTTTCAATTTCGTCAAAGAGGACAACGCAGTATGGCTTGCGTCTGACCTTTTCGGTAAGCTGACCTGCATCGTCATAGCCTACATATCCCGGGGGAGAGCCAATGAGCTTTGATACGGAGTGTTTCTCCATAAATTCCGTCATATCAACTCTTATAAGTGCATCCTCACTGTCAAAAAGCTCTGCGGCAAGCTGTTTTACAAGCTCCGTTTTTCCCACACCTGTAGGTCCTACGAAAATAAAGCTTGCAGGACGTAGCTTTTTGGAGAGGGCGGCACGGCTACGGCGGATTGCACGGCTAACGGCACTTACGGCATCACTTTGACCGATAATGCGTGTGTGCAGCCTTTCTTCAAGGTTTAAAAGCCTCTCGGTTTCAGCCTCGGTTATCTTTTTTACGGGGATTTTCGTCCATTCCTCAACCACGTATGCAATATCCTCTGTTGTAAGGTGAACATCATCAAGCTGACTATTAAGATTTTCTATCTGTGCGTTTAAGCTGCATTCCTGCGTTTTAAACTGGGCAAGCTTTTCGTAATCTGTTTCGGATTGCTCACCCTCCGCACCGGAAAGCTCCTCCATCTGTGTGTGAAGAGCATCAAGCTCCCTTTGTGATTTGGCAAGCTGTGCTAAAATTGCATTTTTAAGATTTGCACGGCTTCCCGCCTCGTCAATAAGGTCGATTGCCTTATCAGGGAGGAAGCGGTCTGTTATATATCTGCGTGAGAGCATAACGGCAGCGGTAATAACCTCGTCGGAAATTTTAACCTTATGGTAATTTTCATAATACCCTTTAATACCACGCAAAACCTCAATTGTTTCGGCGGGTGAAGGTTCTTCCACGATTACTGTCTGAAATCTTCTTTCAAGGGCGCTGTCCTTTTCAATGAATTTTCTGTATTCAGTAAGTGTCGTTGCGCCGATTACCTGAATTTCGCCACGGGCAAGGGCGGGCTTTAAAATGTTTGCGGCGCTCATTGCGCCCTCGGCATCGCCTGCGCCTACTATATTGTGAAGCTCGTCAATTACCAGAATTATATTGCCAAGCTTTTTCGTTTCCTCAATAATTCCTTTGAGCCTTGCCTCAAACTGTCCACGGTACTGCGTTCCTGCCACAATTGCAGTGAAATCAAGAAGATATACTTCCTTATCAAGCAATTTTTCGGGAACGTTTCCGCTGACAATTCTTTCTGCAAAGCCCTCAGCAATGGCTGTTTTACCAACGCCCGGCTCACCGAGCAGTGCGGGGTTATTCTTTGTGCGGCGGTTAAGTATCTGAACAAGACGCTCAATCTCCCTCTCACGTCCTACAACCATATCTACTTCGCCACTGCGAGCTTTTTGTGTGAGGTTGGTGCCATATGTGTCAAGTAGCTTTTTCTTCTTTTCCTTATGCTTTTTATCCTTTTGTTTAACGCCGTCTGTGTTTTGTGACTCGGAATTTTCGTTTTTCTGCGGAAAACCGCCGAAAATATTGGCGAGAAAATTTCCAAACGGATTATCACCATCATCGCCGTCATCGTTAGGACTACCTAAAAAATCCATCATTTGCGATTCGAGGTTTTCCATATCACCCATATCAAGACCGCCTGCCATCTGCTGCATCGTGTTAATGCCAAGCTCCCTTGCACACGGCATACATAAACCTTCATTTATACTTTTTCCGTTTTCAAGCCGCGTTACAAATATTACAGCAACATTTTTGTTGCATCTGGTACATAACATAGATTTCATCCTTTCAATCTGATGTGTTTGATTTTACCATAAGTAAAAATGCTTGCTTGCAAGGGCATTTTTACGCAGCCGTCAATATCGCAGGATGTACG
>JAZRQT010000142.1:0-5918 GCA_045650105.1 Clostridia bacterium
TTGTTTCCTCTACCTGGGCACGAAGCTTTTGTGCAAACGAACGCTCCCTTATTTTACGAAGCTGTTCTTCACGGTTTTTCTTTAGATATGTATTTTCTGCAATGAGCCTTCTGATAAGCTCTGCATTTCTTTCCTGCAAACTGTTTGTAGTATTCATATCCGACTTTATCATCCTTTCAAGTTTTTCTGTGTCTGCATCAGTTATATCGTACTTATCCATAAGCATCTTTACAATCTGTGCATTTTTTTCATTTTCCTCTCTCACTTTCTTCACCTCCTTTAGTCTGCCGCTGATAATTTTACTTACCTTGTTTCCAAACGCCTTTTTATACTCGCCCGAAATCAGTTTTTCAAATTCAGCCTCTTTTTTGCTTTCGGCGTCAAAGCCTTCTTCGCCCGTTTGCGGCGTGCTGAGTGCCGCCTCCTTTTCAGCATCTATACCATCTGTGGGCACCGCGGTTGCCGCAGAGATTGTAAGCTCCTCAAAATTCTTTTTCATAGTTACCAATCCTTTCTATTTTTACGTTTTTGGGGAAGTTTCTTTGAAGCAGTAAAAATCCCTCCATTGCCATATTAAAGGCACCCTTCATATTTTCTCCCCCTGAAAATTCTATTCTTCCAAAGCCGTCTGCCTCACGGCTTTTGAGGCTGTATACACCCTCGTCCTTTTCCGCCGCCGCTAAAAGTGCAAAATAAAGCGCACTTACTGCGCTGCAAACAATGTCCTTTCCCTTTGAAAAGTTTGCGTGGCCCTTAATTACCAGTGAATACGTGTGATTTTGGCGTCTCGCCGCTATTTTTATCATTTTCTTCCTCCTTCAGCGATTTTACCGTATTGGTAAGTTCTCTTATTTTTGCTTCCACTACGCTTTTACCCTCAAAATCCATTATTTCAAGTGCGCCCAGTGCCGCAAAAGCATTTCTTGGTTCAAAAAAGCCTAATCTGAAAAGCTCCTTTGCCATCTCATTTTGTGAAAGGCGGCTGTACGGACTTTTTTTCTGCGCCTTAACTGCAATATCAAAAATCGGTCTGCCTGAATTGTGTCTGTTTATATTTGCATTATTATACTCTGCAAAGCCGTATCCTCCGTCACTGCCGCTTATGCGGAAACTGCGCACTTCACCGTAAAACTGACGTATCAGCTCTATACACAGATAATTAACTCTGGTAAATGCCCTGTAGGTAGTCTTGAGCATATCACGGCTCACCTTGTCGCCTGCCTCCTGAAGTGCGGCTATAGCCGATGCGGCAGTTATGCCTCCGCCTGCATTACCACGGTTAAAATCACTGTTGGCACTCGTTTCCTTAAGCTCGTCTATTTTCATTTTAAGAATACTTATTGATGATGCGGGGAGCGGTGATACGTTTATCGGTCTTAGCCTTTCCTCGTTTATATCACCTTCAACGTGAACAATGGGCTTTGACCAGTCAAGAAATTCACTTTCATTTACGCCCGCACTTATTTTTGAAAAATACCTCGGCTTTGATGCCATCATTGCATTTTCCAGAATTACACTGCCGAGCTTGTCTATATACATCTGTGGATTTTTCGTAACGGCAACAAAACCAAAGCCGACAGGTGTTCCTTCTTCAGGAAACAGAGTATCAAACACAATGGGGTATTCTGCGTGGTCGTACCATCCTCTCTCACTATATTCCTCGCAATTTTCAGAGGAGAAAAGCAAATTATCCCCCACAAATTTGCAGTAGTGCAAAAGTGTTTTTCCGCTCTCGCTCCTGACCTTATAATACCAGTCCACAACGAGTACCTTGCCGCTTGTATCCACAGTGTCATCATATATGTACTGCTTTACGTCAATGGCATTTCCCAAATCCTTTCCACGGAGCGACGGGTATTCGCTTTCAAGAATGTCAATATCCCTTAAATCAACAATAAATAGGTTTCTGCTTTTCTGTATGTCGGTAATGCCAGGCTCCCAGAAGATATTTAAAAGGTCAATCTTCTTAATCTGTATATCGCCCAGTCCGTTTTCAATTTCACTGTTCCAGAAAACTCCGTAGGCACTGCAGCCGTGCTTTAATTTGTACCACCAGTTGTTTGAATAAATCTCCTCAAAATTGTTATTCTCCATAATTGCAGGGAGAATATCTGACAGTTTTTTAGCCTCCTCCATATCGTTTTTCTCCCTCGGCAATACACTTGCCTCGGGGAAATTATCCATTGCATCGGCGTGCTTGTTTGTAAGTACATTAAATAGCCACGCACTGACACTCTCAAATTCACTTTTATTCTTTTTACGCTGCGTGACATCATTATGGCGAAGTCTCCACCACAGCTCGTCCTCGGCAATCCTTGCCTCAAGCGTCGCCTTTGCATTTTTGTAATCACGCAAAATCTGTGTTGCCATCGCAATTTCAGCCTCGCCTATTTTACGCTTTTTTTCAAAGTCTGTATTTTTTTTAAAAAGAGGAATTCCTTTTTTCAATTTTCTCACTCCTTATTAATCTTCGTCTTCAGGCGGCAGCATTACTACACCCGTCTGCGTCTTTTCATCACTGCCTGTATTTTTCTTTTCCTCCTCAAGGTTTAGTTTGCGTTCTTCTGCAGGAGAAAGTATTCCGTACATAACCCTTTTTATTTCCTCCAGCGAGCGAAGCGCCTTTATCGCATTGTTAAGCGACGCCATATCCATTTTTGAAAAGACCTTTTCATCTGTAACGGTACTTCCGTCCTCCGTCTTTTCCTTTACAATATATCTGTAAAACTGGTTTTTATCGCCTGCCGCTTCATCAAGCACATCTGAAAGCTTATCGGCAATTTTTATTTCCTTTGCAAGCTTTATTGCGGCAATATATGCCGCCTTGTCTGCACATTTTTCCATTACGTTTTCAAGATATTCCCGCTTTGCTTCACTCCATCTTTCAATCTGATAATGGCGGTAGAGCGTTGCGGGATTTATGTTATGCTTTTTTGCAAGGGCACCGGCAGTAATTTCCCCCGTTACAAATTCGGTCTTGAGGGCATTCCAGTCGTATTTAGTTTTCATTTTATCACCCTTTTATAGTATAAGTATTATAGCTTTGATGCTCCAAGGTATCGAGTGGGTCATATGTGTACACCTCGCACTGCTTTGGCTGAGGATTTATTGGGTTTGCCATAAAAACATACCTCGCCTCATCATATATGTGGTCCTCTGCCGCAGTATCAATATCCTCAACATCGCTCTGACTGTATACAAGGGCAGGGATTGTCCGTATAAAATGCTTGCACGTAGAAAAAACATAAAGCATCGGCACGCCGTTTTCGTCAAAGGATAATCTGTTGTGAAACTGCATTTTTCCCGCTATGCGTGTATTATCACCTTTTTCAAAATATATGCCCTCACGCTCCATCATTGCGCCTACGCTTTCGCCTCTGCTTTCATCAAAAATTGACGGGTCGGCAATGCCGTTTATATATTTTCCCCGAAGGTTTACATCCTCTTTTTCAATACTTTTGATTTTCTTTGCAATTTTTTGCGGCTCCCACCTTACTCCCTCGTTTGGCGTGCCTGTGCATCCGTAAAGCTCACGAATACGGTAAAGGCGTCCATCGTGGTCTACCGCATACCATCCCACCGAAAACGGACGGGAATATCCAAAGTCAAAGCCTCTGTAGATTTTCCAGGTGGAGGGAATTTTAAACGGCTCTATAACGTGCGTATTTTTACGTGTTATGTATCCGTCAGGATTATTTCGCCACTGCGTGAAAACCTGCCCCGAAAAGCTGTCCCAGTCACCGTAAAGCAGTGCATTTCTTTCACATTCGGGAAGTGCGGCGAGCCTTGTTATATATTCAGGGTCGTTTTCCATCAGAATTTTGTTGTCAAATACACTTGACGGAACGAAAATCCTGCTTCGCCTTCGTATTTCGCTTTTCCCGTCGGGAAAAACAATTTTTACATCCTCATAAATTGTTGTCATAGGCGGTGCAGGGGTTATAAATCTTTCCTTCACCCATCCGTGCCCCACTCCCCCGGGGTTTGCCTGCGCACGTATATAACAGCGTGTTCCGGGGCCGTTTGGTCTGTTTCGGCTGAAAAGATAGCTATATTCATCCCACGTAAAATGCGTCAGCTCATCAAAATCTATAAAGTCATAGCGTTTGCCCTGATAATTTGTTCTGTCCTTTGTATGCTGCATAGCACCAAAATATATTTTTGCCCCGCTTGGAAAGGTCCAGCAGTGTTTCTGCTCGTTATATTTTGCCTCGGGAAAGGCGGGCGAATATATTTCTCTGCTTCTGTCTACAAGCTCGCTGAGCTGTGGATACGTCTTTCTTAAAATAAGGCCTCTGTAGTGCGGTATATGCACCTGCCTTAATGCCTCTGCCACAGCACAGTCACTTTTTCCGCCGCCTGCCGCACCGCCGTAGAGCGCTTCGTTTTCTTTTCGTTTCATAAAGATGCACTGACGTGGCTGCGGCTTCCATATTATGTTAGGCATTATCTTCTTCCACAAGCTCGAGAAGGTAATTACCCTCCTCGTCGCTTTTGGCACAAAGGTGATATCTCCCGAGTGCCTGCCTTACATCATCACGTGAAATTTTGCGTATACCGCCCTGCTCTGCTACAAGCAGACATATATTTGCCGCCGCACAGTCAAGTAATTGACGAAGCCCCTCTATCTCTTCTGTAAGCTCCTCTATCCTTTTCCTGTCGTCAGAAATTTTTTTATCTCTTCTTTCAATTTCCTTTACTGCGTTCATCCTCACGCATCCTTTCTTTCATAATAGTTTTCAAGCATACACGCCACAGAGCAGTTATGCCAGTTTTTTATATCTGTACAAAAATCGCTCTTAAAATCTTTTAGCGCTTTATTGTCGGGGAATTTAAGTTCACCGCCCTCACAAAAAAGCGAGAGGTATTTCTTCCTTTTATAAAACGGACACACAATTACTTCATCCATATTAAATCACCTCTTCATTTTTTATAGCTATAAATTTTCCATAGCTCATTCCTGCTTTATGTGCCATCTGCTGAAGCCTCGTTAAATCCTCGTAAGGAGGTCTGTCATAATTTATGTACGGCGCATAGCCGCTCTTCTTTTTCCTGGCACAAAGTGTGCCGCATGTTTTCTTTCTCATTGAAAGCTCAGGTATTCTTCGTCCGCAGACAACACAAAATTTAATTTTTTCTTTATCCATTGTTTTCTTTCCTTTCACGTAAGTTTTAGGGTTGATGATTTGTATTTCTTACGCCTTACGTAAGGATTATATGCTAAACCAATTCCAAAGTCAATACTTTTGCGTAAGTTTTTTGAAAAAAACTTGCATTTTAAGTAAGCCCATGTTATAATCATCTCAGGAGTTGATGATAATGAAACTATATGAACGAATTAAACAGCGTCGTCAGGCACTCGGAATGACACTTCTTGACGTTGCAAATGCCCTCGGTGTGAAGGAGGCAACCGTTCAGCGCTATGAAAGCGGTGAAATAAAAAATCCCAAGCACGATACAGTGCTTGAGCTTGCAAAAATATTTGGTTGTTCACCCGCCTACCTTATGGGTTGGGAGGAGGATATTCTTCCCTCGTCTGCAATGTTTATAAGCAAAAAAAAGCTGCCGCTTTTAGGTGAAATTGCGGCAGGTAAACCAATTTTTGCTGCAGAAGAGGTGGAATACTATTCCCCCGGAGAGGATGCAGGTGCAGATTTTTGTCTTCGGGTACACGGTGACTCTATGACTGGCGCAGGAATTAAGGACGGCGATATTGTCTTTATACGTAAGCAGGAAACCGTTGATGACGGTGAAATAGCCGCCGTACTTGTAGATGACGAGGCGACATTAAAGCGTGTCTACCTTTCACCTGACAGTGTAACACTTGTAAGTGAACACGCCAAGTATAAGCCTATGGTATATACAAACAAGCAGTGTAACAGTATCCGCATATTGGGTAAGGCAGTGTCATTTACAAC
>JAZRQT010000143.1:0-1616 GCA_045650105.1 Clostridia bacterium
TTCAAATATCAGCCTTGAGGGATTTCATTGCCACGTAGGCTCGCAGGTGTTTGACGGACAGACCTTTTGTGACAGTGCCGATATAATGCTTGACTATATAGCCTTTGTGAAAGAAAAACTCGGGTATGAGGCAAAAATCCTCAACCTCGGCGGTGGCTACGGTGTACGCTATGTTGAAAGCGACCCGCACCTTGATATAGAAAAAAGTATTGGCGAGGTAAGCGTGCATATCAAGAAAAAATGCAATGAAAACGGCATTGGTATGCCTAAGATTTTAATGGAACCCGGAAGAAGCATTGTCGCAGATGCGGGGCTTACTCTCTACAGTGTGGGCAGTGTGAAAACAATAACAGGATATAAAAGCTATGTAGCAATTGACGGCGGTATGACCGATAATCCAAGGTATGCCCTTTATAAATCACGCTACAGCAGTATTATTGCAAACAAGGCAAGAAATCAGGCTGATTTTTGTTGCAGTATAGCAGGAAAATGCTGTGAAAGCGGTGACCTTATTGCTGAGGACATAATGCTGCAAAAACCCGAGAGGGGCGATATACTGGCGGTAATGGTTACAGGTGCATACAACTATTCAATGTCATCAAATTATAACAGAATACCACGCCCGCCCGTTGTAATGCTTTCAAAGGAAGGAAGCAGGGTTGTTGTAAAGCGTGAAAGTTATGAGGATATTGCAAGAAACGACCTTTAAAGGAGGTATCCTATGATTATAAAAATTGCAGGGCTTCTAATTGATGTAAAAAATAAATACTCGTATTTTAGTCAGATGGCACGTGGCTTTGAGGCGGAGGGGAAAGTGGATTTTAGTGTCGAAGTTCCCCAAAACGTAATTGAAAAAGCCATAGCAGAAAACCCCGAATATTCAGAAGGATACGTAGAGTCACTCGAAATTTACAGAATAATATGCCGCAAAATCCTTGAATATGACGCCATGCTGATGCATTGTGCCGCAATCTGCGTGGATGGGGAGGCGTACCTCTTTACCGCAGTAAGCGGTACGGGTAAGACAACGCATATTTCACTGTGGATGGAGAAATTCGGTGACAGATGCTTTGTTGTAAACGGAGATAAGCCTATCCTGAGGCAGGTTGACGGAAAATTTTACGCCTGCGGAACACCGTGGAGGGGCAAGGAAAACTTTGGCACAAATCTCAATGTGCCGATAAAGGCAGTGTGTATTCTTGAGCGCGGCGAAAAAAATGAAATAGAAAAAATCCCTGCGCACGAGGCGATTTCCACAGTTATAACGCAGACACTGCGTACAAACGATATGTATGAAATGGAAAAGATGCTTACGCTTTCAGATAAGCTTCTTACAAGTGTGCCGTTTTACAGACTTAAATGTAATATGGAAAAGGAAGCGGCAGACGTTTCATATGAAGGAATGAAATAAAAGGAGGGTGTAAGCCCTATGTTTTTTAAAAAGCTTAAGGAAAATGACAGCTGCCGATACTGTAAAAATGCGAAGGCAGACGGCGAAGAATACATATGCAAATATAAGGGAAGTGTAGAAGCATCCTTTGTGTGCAGAAGGTATGTTTTTAATCCGTTTGCACCACGTGTTAAGCGTGTGCGCACGCTCGACACAACGATGTTTG
>JAZRQT010000144.1:0-3451 GCA_045650105.1 Clostridia bacterium
AGCTGATGCTCAGGATATTGGAAAACTATTCCCACGCACTCTCTTAAAGCACGTGCTGCCGCTTTGTATTCAGAAAACTCTTCTCCCTGAACATTTATACTTCCCTCTGTCGGGCATACAAGTCCCGCAAGTATCTGGGCATGGGTTGTTTTTCCGCTGCCTGTATGACCTGCTATACCGATAAATTCGCCTTTATTTATTTTTAAATTCACATTCTCGAGTGCAACTGCATTTTCACTGCTGCCCTGGCTGTATGAATATGAAATGTTTTTAAGCTCTATCATACCATTTTATCCTTAGCTTTCAATATTTCCTCCGCACATTCCTCGGGTGTAAGTGCGGTAGTTTTTATGTCTATTCCCGCTTTTTTAAGGCGGTGTAGAAGTGCACAAGACTGTGGCACATCAAGTCCAAGGGAAAGTAACATTTCCTCCCGTGCAAAAACTTCTTCGGGTGTGCCGTCAAGAACTGCCTTGCCTCTGTCAAAAACAATCACTCTGTCGGCTAACGCCGCCTCATCCATATAGTGAGTGATAAGAATTATCGTAATATTCTTTTCACGGTTTAAGGTCATTATTGTGTCAATAACCTCCTGCCTGCCCTTCGGGTCAAGCATTGCCGTAGGCTCATCAAGAATAATGCACCGTGGCTGCATTGCAAGAATTCCCGCAATCGCAACACGCTGTTTTTGCCCTCCCGAAAGAAGATGGGGTGCACGCTTTCTGTAATCGTACATATTTACGGCAATAAGTGCATCTTTTACACGTCTGTGCATCTCTTCCCACTCTATGCCGATGTTCTCAAGACCGAAAGCAACGTCCTCCTCAACAATGGTAGCCACAATCTGGTTGTCAGGATTTTGAAAAACCATACCTGCCGACTTTCTAAGCTCATAGAGCTTTTTTTCATTCATTGTGTCAATGCCACACACACTTATACTTCCCCCTGACGGAAGAAGTATAGCATTTATATGCTTTGCAAATGTACTCTTACCACTGCCGTTATGCCCGATTATTGCGGTAAAGCTGCCCTCTTCAATATTAAGATTAAGTCCATCTAAAACTACCCTTTCTTTCTCATCACTTGTGTAAGAAAAGAAAAGTTCATTTGCCTCAATTATGCTCATATAGCTATCCCCAAAAAACTATTTCTCCCATCTTCCGGTAGCGCCGCACGGCAGTACCATTGATGATGCTGTTATCTTAAGTCCAATTTCACTCGATTCTATCTTTCCCTCGGGCAGACACATCTGCATAAGGTTTGTAAGTACCGTGGGCGCAAGTCCCGTTGTGTAAGAGTTAATTATGAAAAACAGCGGCTCATCACTTAAAAGCAGTGCGCACCTTCTTACAAACGCACAGATTGACTCCTCTATCTTCCATACCTCACCGCCAGGGCCTCTACCGTATGAGGGCGGGTCCATTATGATTGCATCATAATGGTTTCCACGTCTTATCTCACGCTCAACAAATTTCATACAGTCATCTACAAGATACCTTATAGGTGCATCCGCAAGTCCGCTTGAACGTGCATTCTCCTTTGCCCACTGCACCATTCCCTTTGATGCATCAACGTGGGTGACAGCGGCGCCCGCCTTTGCGCACGCAACCGTTGCACCTCCCGTATAGGCAAAAAGGTTAAGCACCTTTGCACTGCCCCTTTTTCTGATTTTATCCATCATATAATCCCAGTTAACAGCCTGCTCGGGGAAAAGTCCCGTATGCTTAAAGCCCATTGGTTTTATATTAAAGGTCAGATTTTTATAGTTTACTGTCCACTGCTCGGGAATAGGTTTCTTGTACTCCCATTTTCCGCCGCCGCTTGAAGAACGGTGATAATGTGCGTCTGCCTTTTTCCACATCGGGGCATCAGCCTTTTCATCCCATATAACCTGAGGGTCGGGTCTGCATAAAATTATGTCGCCCCACCTTTCAAGCTTTTCGCCGTTTGCAGTGTCTATACACTCATAATCCTTCCATTCATCTGCAATCCACATAAATCTCAATCCTCGTAATCAGTAAAATCATATTTGTCGGAAAATACTATTCCCGCAAGCTCAGGTCCTATATGTGAGCCTACAACAGAGCCTATCTTAAAATCAATAAACTTCACATTTTCAAAAACTTCCGATATCTCGCCCTTAAGTTCCTCAATCTGTGAATTATCCGCAGTGTAGGCAAGTATCACCGTTTTTTCCGAAAGGTCAAAACTGTCCTCCTCTACATTTTTAACAAGCTTTTTTAAGATACGCTTATTTCCCCGCAGCTTATCCTTCTGCACAACAATTCCGTCTTTTACAGTAAGCACGGGCTTTATATCAAGCATATTTGCAACTACCAGCGTTGCCGTGTTAATTCTGCCGCCTTTTTTAAGATGTGCAAGGTCGCCAACAAGGAAATATGTCTGCATTGTAGCAAAAACATCCTCAAGATATGCAACAATTTCTTCCTTACTCTTTCCTTCATGGAGCATATGTGCCGAATGAATAACGGCAGGGCCGTACATACAGGAAAATCCGTGCGAATCAATTACGATTATTTCTCCGCCACGCTCCTCCATAACCTCACGTGCTGACAGTACGGCATTCTGATACATACCGCTTCCCTTAGAGGAAATAGTAACAACAATAAGCGTGTCATATCCGTTATCGTATTCCTCGTTAAATGCATCTGTATATTCAATAGGTGTAACCTGCGCAGTTTTGGGAATAACACTGCTCTCCTTAAGCTTTGTATAATATTCATCAATTGACATATCAAGTCCCTGACGGTAGTATGTTTCCCCGTCAAAGGAAAACGAAATGGGGAGCATTCTTATCCCAAGCTCCTTCGCCTTTTCCCACGAAATATCACTGCCGCTGTCTGTAATAATTTTAATTTTACTCATCTTCAAACTCCTCTCCGTTATCAACTACTTGTATACTTTCTTCCTTCAAATTACTGTTATCTATGGTAACATTCATTGCCGACATTTCCTGCTGTGCTTTAAAAAGCGATGCATAAATTCCGTTCTTCTTCAAAAGCTCTTCGTGGGAGCCGCTTTCCGCTATTCTTCCCTCTTCAAGAACAAAAAGTCTGTCTGCATTTTTAAGCGTTGAAAGTCTGTGCGCTATTGCAAAAACTGTTTTTCCCTCTGTAGCCCTTGAAAGAGCCTCCTGAATTTTTGCCTCGGTCTGTGTATCAACAGATGCAGTCGCCTCGTCAAGAATAAGTATTGCAGGACTTATAATAACTGCACGTGCTATTGCTATGCGCTGCTTTTCACCGCCTGAAAGCTTATGCCCCTTTTCCCCGACAAAGGTATTATATCCGTCAGGGAGATTCATTATGAAATCATGTGCATTTGCCTTTTTCGCCGCAAGAATACATTCCTCCATAGTTGCCTGGGGCTTTGCATACCTGATATTGTCAAGAATACTTCCACCAAAGAGATAATTTTCCTGCAAAACCAC
>JAZRQT010000145.1:0-7361 GCA_045650105.1 Clostridia bacterium
TGTACTGTATGCACAACCTCACTAAATCCGTCAAGGATTTTTCCGCCAATACGTTGTGTAGGAGAATCGGGCGTGATAAGCTCAGGATTTTCCTCCTCCATCTTTTTAAGCTTAGTCATAAGTTCATCATATTCAAAATCACTTATTTCAGGCTCGTCCATCGTATAATAAAGATTACTGTGATAATTTATAAGTTCCCGCAGCTTATTAACATCCATATAGCACCTCACAAAAAAGCAGGCTGAGCCTGCACTCACGTCGCACTCTAACTCTATGCAAGCATAGTTTCATTCGTCTTAATTTTACACAAATTCCTAAACGGAAAAAGGGGATTGTTTTTTACAATCCCCTGTTATTCTTAACCGTTCCACTTTGTATTATCCGAGAAAACAACCTCGTTAACTTTCAGATTTTTAATGCTTGCCGCAACGTCACCCTTTGTTATAATCCAGGCAACTCTCTTTTTCTCACAAGGAGTCATCTGCAGATTATTTACAAAATATGAACCTGAATTTGTCTCAACGATATTTCCGTCCTTATCGCAAATATCAAAGTTTATTTTAAACGAGCTTATTCTGCTGTTACTTACATTCCTGTACTCAAATACAATCAGTGATTTTCCGTCTTTTTCGCTAAACCAATAATTTATAAAGCCAAGCGGAGATTTTGCCGCCTCTCTCCACGTGTCTGTAACCATAGAACGAAGATAATAGAGCATTGACACGTATTCAGACTGCGTATTTTCTATTTTATCAAGTGCGTCCTGAACCATATTGAATGCAAGCTCATACTTCTTTTCCTCAAGAAGCTTTGTCGCACCGACTACATCTGCACCGTTACCAAACGCAGCATATGCATAAACAGCCTCGTCATATGCACTGTACCATCCCTGCGCCTTGTAAGTTTCTGCCGACGATGCAGGAATACTCTTTGTAGAGCCATCGTGGTAATATACCGTTATATATTCACCCTCAGGCTTTACCTTTGTCCATCCTGCAAGCTCATACTTTGAAACCTCGCTGAGCTTAACTTCCTTTGCAACGCCGTTTGCATCGTACATAGTTACTGTCGCATTTTCTGTAGAAGCGCTTCCTGCCTCAACCCAACCGAGTGCCTTGTACATATCAAGCTGATATGCAGGCGCTTTTATAATGGTACCGTCTGTATATTTTATTGCGATAAGATTATTTTCTGATGAACTTTCCTGTGTATCAGGCTTTGGTGCGTCAGTGTTTGCATTTTCATCCTTGCGGGAAGTATCAGAAGAAGTCTGCTCTTCCTCTAAAAACCAGCCTACATTCTTATGCGCCTCCACCTGGTCTGCACGCACAACTATACTGCGGCCGTCTGCACTGTACATTGTAACAGGCTTTTCCAAAAACCAGCCCATACCCTCTGCAGTATAAATTGCAATCTGACTTTCATCAACATAGAGAGTTCTGCCGTCAAGGGAATAAAGCTGTGTTTTCTCAGCAAAAACACCAGTCGCCATAAGAAGAGATGCTGATAAGCAAACTAAAACCTTAAAAGTTTTTTTCATATAAATCTCCATTGCCTTTCTTAATATTATAAATGTATTTTTCTTAACTTAATTATAACGCAAATAATTTCCAAGGTCAACTATTATTTATTTTTTCTTTTGCTCCTTTTCGTATCATTGACATTATATATATTTTATACTATAATATATCTTAGATAAAACAATATAGGAGATACTATGTATACGCTTGTTGAGATTTTCGATGCAAAACAATATGAAAATATTCTCTCGCCCATCATACTTGATAAAATTTCCAAGGTTATCTACGTCGGTACAAGAGAGGTAATGACACCTCAGAAAATAAAAAACCTCAAAAGCTTTTACAGACGCAGAAAAAGTAATCTTCCGCTTGAATTTCTGTATGTTGAGAGGGATAATGCAAACTCCGTAAAAGTAAGGCTTACACAGCTTGTCAAAAATAATACAAACTGTATTTTTGATGTTACGGGCGGCGAAGACGTAATTTTAGCGGTTACGGGAATAGTTTCACAGCAGTTTAATATTCCGATAATTAGAGTTGATACAAGGGATGGGGGCATTGTGCAAATCCACGCAGACACTGCTCCTCTCAGGGCATTAAAGCCAAAAATTTCGCTTGCTGATGCGATAACTTTGCAGGGCGGAAAAATTCTGCGCAGTGATACAATCTATGATTTTACCGAGGATGATATTTACGCCCTTTCTGAAATGTTTTCGGTAAATGCACTCGATTGCGAAGCATACAGTGCATTTTGCAATGCCGCAGCCGAATGTATCAGCCAAAATGGAAAGAAAATCATTATAAACAAAAATGATTTTGCAATAAAACTAAAACGAACTGCCAAAGATATTAATGCAGTTTTTAATGAGCTTTGTAAGCGTAAGCTTATTGAAAAAGAAAGTGATACCGCTCAAAGAACTGTGTATCGTATTTGCTACAGCCTTGTTGCAAAGCTTATACTGAAAGCAGGTAATGCTCTTGAATATTACACTGCGTATGCCGCTTTATCGCTTGCTGAGCCTGTATATGATATAAAAACAGGTGTCAGCATCGAATGGAATGACAACAGCACTTTTTCAGATACACAAAATGAAATTGACGTTATGGCAATCTCAAATCTTCATCCTCTTTTTATATCGTGTAAAAACGGCGAAGTGAAAAAGGATGCCTTGTATGAGCTTGATGCCGTATCACGTGCACTTGGCGGTGCATATTCAAAAAAAGTTCTTGTATGCACTTATATTTCAAAAAACGCTTCAGCAAGAGAGTATTTTATAAAACGTGCACACGATATGAATATTTCTCTCGTGTATGACGTGCACAAGCTTAGCTTTGAAAAATTCACATATTATCTTAATAAGGCTCTATGATAGCCTTAAAATTCAAAAAAAGGACATTTTATTTATGAAAAGATTTTTATCATTCATTTGCATATTCTTACTTATTGCAAGTACATCTGCCGCTGCGTTTGCATCTGTTGTGCCATCATCGATGCGTATTCTTTCACCTCCGGTATGGATGTCACCCGATGCTTTGATTGACAATGAAAATATTCCCACTGCTACTGATACAGCTATGAAGAGTATGCAGGAAATGTTTACTCTGGAGCAGTTTTCAGGCGGTCAGAAATTTACAAACCTTGTAGACGGATATTCTATCAGAATACCATACGATATGAAGGTTGATATGTCACTTTCCTCCATATGTGCAACACTTGAGGACAGCTACAGAAAAATACGTATTTTCAAGGAAGTCTTTGACACAGACAGCGAGCGCCTTTCATATCTTAAATATTCAAACAGATTTATAGAGAACACTGCAGACCATAAAATTATAAAGCAGGAAAGCTATAGCGTAGGTAATTATGAATACCACATTCTGGAATGGTCACGTAAAAAGCTTTCACACATAAAAGATGACAAAAACTATTACGCCTGCATAGATGTTTGCATCGGGGCAAGAGTTTACACGTTTTTCTTTGCATCTTCATCGCAGCTTTTCGCAAACAATGGTTATATGGATATAGTAAGCTCTATTACAACCTTTGACCCTATTATAGCGCAGACCAACGCATATAACTCAGGCTATAAAAAAAGTAGTGTCACAAGGCTTAATCCCACTGCAAAGGCAACGTATGAAAAACTGTTTTCAGATGATGCAACATTCAAAATGGGAATGTTTCCTCCTGATGCATATGGCGGAACTGCACGAATGGAAGAATTTGAAAAGGCTCTCGGATATGAGTTTTGTGCATTTCTCACCTATACGGAATTTACTGACAAGGCAGGTTTAAACGCAGTCAATTACCTTGAAAAAATAAACACTTACATCAAAAAAGTCGAGGGTAGTTTCAAATATGCACAAAAAAGCGGAAAGGCACTCGAACTGACACTTCAGGTTCCGCTTTCAAGAAAAACTGACAAAAATATGATTTATGAAATTTTAGACGGAGAGTACGACCAATTCATAAACGCATATACAAAGCTTGTTGCAAGTTATCCCTATGTTACGGTTCTCTTCAGACCGTTTAATGAGATGAATGGTGACTGGTGTAATTACAGTGCATTCCATACATCACGTGACCCACAGTTATATGTAGAGCTTTACAGATATTTGTACGAAAAGTTTAAAGCTGCAGGCTGTAACAACACCATATGGGTATGGAACCCCAACGAAATAAGCTTCCCTAATTACAAATGGAACAGCGAATTTCTTTACTATCCCGGTGACGAATATGTTGATGTATACGGAATTACAGGTTATAATACGGGAACTTATTACGAGGGCGAAACCTGGAGAAGCTTTGATGAAATCTATGCCCCCGTTTATGAAAGAGCGCTCTTAATCAATGAAAAACCGATTATGATAACGGAGTTCTCCTGCTCTTCCGTAGGAGGCGACAAAGTTAAATGGATTGAGGATATGTTCCTCTCCCTCCCCAAGTATGACAAAATCAAGGTTGGAATATGGTGGCACGCAGCAGACTATAACGGTGAATCTATTGCCCGTCCGTATTTTATGGATACACCTGACGGCACTATGAGCGTGTTTGACAAATATCTTAATTAGGAGGTTTTTGTATGGCATTATTCTGGACAATTTTGGTAATAGCCTTTATCTCTTTGGAGGCTGCAACAGTGCAATTCGTATCAATATGGTTTGCAGGCGGAGCCTTTGCGGCTTTAATTGCGGCAATGTGTAATGCAGGCATATGGGTGCAGACAATTGTTTTCGTAATCGTTTCAACACTTCTTCTGATTTTTACACGCAAATTAATACGTAAGTTAAAAGCAAAAGAGCCGCTTAAAACAAATACCGACGCACTTATCGGGCAAAGCGGCAGTGTACTTGAATTAATATCAAACATTAATTCAAGCGGAAGTGTTAAGATTGGTGCAATGGTCTGGAGTGCACGCAGTGAAAACGGTGAAGATATTCCCGCAGGCACTACTGTAACAGTAAAGAAAATTGATGGAGTAAAATTAATTGTTGACACAAAAAATTAATTGTTATAATAAAAGGAGGATTAATTTATGGAATTCATTTTGACTATTATTGTAATTTTGTTGGTTTTGGTAATATCCAACATAAAAATTGTACCTCAGGCATACGCATATGTAATTGAACGCTTTGGCGGGTACAGCGAAACCTGGTCAGTTGGTCTTCACATCAAAATTCCTTTTATTGACCGCATTTCAAAAAGAGTAAATCTTAAAGAGCAGGTTGTGGACTTCCCTCCCCAGCCGGTTATAACAAAGGATAACGTATCAATGCAGATTGATACCGTAGTTTATTTCCAGATTACAGACCCCAAGCTTTATACCTACGGTGTTGAACGTCCGATGATGGCTATTGAAAACTTAACCGCTACAACACTTAGAAACATTATCGGTGACCTCGACCTTGACGGAACGCTTACCTCACGTGATACCGTAAATACCAAAATGCGTGCTATTCTTGACGAGGCTACAGACCCCTGGGGTATTAAAATCAACCGTGTGGAGCTTAAAAACATCATTCCTCCCAAGGAAATTCAGAACGCAATGGAAAAGCAGATGAAAGCAGAGCGTGAAAGAAGAGAGTCAATTCTTCGTGCAGAGGGTGAAAAGAAATCTGCAATCCTTATGGCAGAGGGTGAAAAAGAGTCTGCAATCCTTCGTGCAGAGGCAAAGAAGCAGTCCGCCATCCGTGAAGCTGAGGGTGAAGCGGAAGCAATTATTGCCGTACAGACTGCTATAGCAGAGGGTATCCGCAAAATTAATGATGCAAATCCCTCAAAAGCTTATATTGCCATTAAATCACTTGAAAGTATGGAAAAGGTTGCAGACGGTCAGGCAACAAAAATTATTATTCCGTCGGAAATGCAGTCTATTGCAGGACTTGCCGCATCTTGCAGAGAAATTCTTGATAAATAACCTTTTAATTTTAAAACCGCTTCGCAATAATAGCGAAGCGGTTTCTTTATTTATTTCTATTCATCCTCACCGCAACAATCACATTCCGTGTTATCACCGTTTAGACATCCTTCCACTGGCGGGAAAAATTCATCTACGGGGAAATTTATATTTGCAAAAATTTCACACGGGTCGTCAGGTGAATTTGTCACGCACTCTTTTTCAGGAATACAGAAATCATATGCAGGGATAAGGAGCTGAACATTTCGTTCAAGCTTAATAATTGTGAAAAGACCAAGCGATACATATACTCTGCGCTGATTGTCACGTGCATTTACAAATCTGTCCTCAAACACTCTTGAAACGCAATCAGGAATGTTGCATACGTCAATATCATCATCACCGTAATGACAGCATTTATCGCCTGCATCCGAAATTTTCGCACCTAAGCAAATCGGGTCGAGAGTTTCCACAACGGCTTTGGGCATATTGGTTTTCTGCCAGAGTTGCGGGTCAAAGCTATCCTCCTTATAGCGTGACGTGAATATTTTTGCACTTCCCTCACTGCCGAAAAGAACAACCTTTTTATTATAGCTTGCAACACCTTCCACAACAACGGGACGGGAAACACCTGTGTAAACATCAAGAGATATGCGGAAAAAGAAATTAAGGTCAACCGTATAATATCCTCTGTTAAACGGCATCTTTTCCACATCGCTGAACACCCAGATAACCTCTGATTTGCGACATTTTATGTCAATAGCTCTGTCAACGATTTCCTGACCTGTTTCCGTTAAGTACACACGTAAACATTCTATACATTCCTTACTCCTGCACGAGTCGTATATTTTATCCGTTTGTATACAAACCTTTTCCTTACATCCAAAGGAGCCGGTAAGCTTTTCTTCCATAGAAAAATCCTCCTTATACAATTTATGGGATTGCCCACTATCATTGTATGAAGAAGGATTATTTTTGTGCATAACATCAGATAATTGCTCCGCCGTCAACGCCTATAATCTGTCCTGTGATAAAATCTGCCCCGTCCGATGCAAGGAAAAGAAGGGTTTTTGCAACCTCTTCGGGCGTACCAATTCTGCCAAGCGGTGTATCATCACAAAAAGCCTTTGTATCCTCAAAGGTAACATCAGCGTTCATATCGGTATCAATAAAGCCCGGTGCAACGCAGTTAACGGTTATTCCCGATGGACCAAGCTCCTTTGCCAGTGCTTTTGTAAAGGCTATCAAAGCACCTTTTGTTGCACTGTAGCCGCTTTCACAGCTTGCACCGCTTATTCCCCAAATGGAGCTTATATTAATTATTTTTCCGCTATGATTTGAAATCATATTTTCTGACACATACTTTGTCATAAGAAATGTGCCCGTTACATTTACACTAAAGAGCTTTTCCCAATCTGAAAGAGAAGTATCCTTCAAAAGATTTACA
>JAZRQT010000146.1:0-2234 GCA_045650105.1 Clostridia bacterium
CCACATCCGAATGCATATACTTTACCTTTACGCCCATTGTGCGCAGATAGTCCGTCAAATCCTCTGCCATTTTTTTCGTAAGCGTGGTTACGAGAACACGCTCCTTCTTTTCAGTGCGTGCATAAATTTCTGTCAGCAAATCATCAATCTGTCCTTCAATCGGGCGGACTGTAATCTCAGGGTCGAGAAGTCCCGTAGGACGAATTACCTGCTGCGCAACACTTTGAGAATGTTCATATTCATACTGCGCAGGTGTTGCGCTTACAAAAACGACCTGATTTATCCTCTGCTCAAATTCTTCAAAATTAAGTGGTCTGTTATCAAATGCCGACGGCAGACGAAAACCGTAGCGAACAAGGCTTTCCTTGCGGCTTCTGTCGCCTGCAAACATTGCGCGCACCTGCGGAATTGTAACGTGGCTTTCGTCAACTACCAAAAGAAAATCCTCGGGAAAATAATCCATAAGGGTGTAGGGCGCACTTCCCGGCTCTCTTCCGCTGATATGGCGTGAATAGTTTTCTATACCACTGCAAAAGCCTATTTCACGCATCATTTCTATATCATAGTTTGTCCGCTCTTCAAGGCGCTGTGCCTCAAGCAGACGGTCATTTTCACGAAGTTCTTTAAGCCTTTCCTCGAGTTCTGCCCTGATTGATTTTATGGCAATCTCCCTTTTTTCGGGCGTTGTTACATAATGAGATGCAGGATAAATACCCACGTGCTGACGCACACCGAGCACCTCACCCGTCAATACATCAATTTCTGTAATTCGTTCAATCTCATCACCGAAAAATTCAACCCTTACTGCATTTTCCGCACTGCTTACGGGGAAGATTTCCACAACGTCACCACGCACCCTGAATTTTCCACGGATAAAGTTAATGTCATTTCGCTCGTACTGCATATCCACAAGCTTTTGTATAACCTCATCACGGTCTTTTTGCATACCAGGGCGCATCGAAAGCACCAGCGTACTGTAATCCTCGGGGTCACCAAGTCCGTATATACAGCTTACAGAGGCAACAACAATTACGTCACGCCGTTCAAAAAGTGCCATAGTAGCACTGTGTCGAAGCTTGTCTATCTCATCATTTACCTGTGCATCCTTTTCTATATACGTATCGCTGGAGGCGATATACGCCTCCGGCTGATAGTAGTCATAGTAGGAAACGAAATACTCAACTGCATTTTCGGGGAAAAACTCCTTAAACTCACTGCAAAGCTGTGCCGCAAGTGTCTTATTGTGCGCAAGTACAAGGGTGGGTTTATTTATCCTTGCAATGGCATTTGCAACGGTAAAGGTTTTACCGCTTCCCGTAACACCTAAAAGCACCTGACCACGGTTACCGCTCTCAATGCTTTTCACAAGCTTTTCTATCGCCTCGGGCTGGTCACCCGTAGGCGCAAAATCCGATACCAGTTTAAAATTCATATATTTCCCCCTCCTTTGCAATCCATTAGGCTATTATATTATTTTACACCTTTTTTATATTTTTTTCAACCTGCGCAAACAAATATTTTCACAATCTTTATTTTTTATTAAAATAAGCATTGGGCACCGTTCCCACAATGAGCGTTTGCGCAATCGGCATTTCTGATTCAACGGTCATAGTGCTGTATGCAAGCGGGAATAGAATTTCAATTTCAACCCATACCTTAAGGTTAATTGTATGAAGCGTTTGGTTTATCCCCGTTTCTTCAAAAGCATGGGAAACATCTGCGTGCGTAACGGAAACGGGCTGAAACCGTATCGGCACCTTTGGACCCATCCCCGCAAAAATATCTGCACCGATAAGACCGAATAAGTAAACCTCATTTTCTATGGTGTCATCATCATTAATTCTGTCACCGATTATTATGTCAAGGTCATTTGCAAAATTATTTATAAGAACGGAATTTGCACTTATTGACGTAACCCGCCCCTCTTTGTCACGGCTTATCAGAGTTATTTTATCATAGCTTAAAAATTCTTCGAGCATAAGACGCTGTATTTCATTATCAATTATATTTGAAACCATATTTTCGGCATAGCTTTGCGAAATAGATATAATTCTCGGTCTTAAATAGCGTGAAAAATAATATATTCCTATGAAAAAAAACAGCCCGAAAGCTATCAGGGAAAGCGCAACTATTCTCCTTAACAAACGAACATATCTGTTATTCACCGTTTTTTCCTCCTCCTGATATTATAAATATGAGGAAATTTATAAATCTGTACTTTACACTCCAAAAAA
>JAZRQT010000147.1:0-1602 GCA_045650105.1 Clostridia bacterium
CTCCAGCACATTTTTTGCAATACTTATAGCAAGTCTTATTTATAAGCAGGAACGCCTTACATTCAGAAAAATATTTGCCTGCATACTCGGCTTTGCAGGAGTTATAGCGGTAAACCTCAAGGGGCTTGACTTCAATATGAACTTTATGGGTGATGCATTTGTCCTTTTTTCTGCAATAGCATCTGCCGCATCATCAGTAATTATGAAGCGCTATTCAAGTTATGAAGACCCCGTTGTTATAAGCGGCTATCAGTTTATAATGGGCGGTGCTGTAATGATGGCAATAGGTCTTTTATTTGGCGGAAGTGTGGAAATAGAAACCTTTAAAGCAGGTGCAGTGCTTACCTATCTTGCATTTTTATCTGCAATCGCATATGCATTGTGGGGAATTCTTTTAAAGCATAATCCCGTGTCAAGGGTTACTGTTTTCAGCTTTACAATTCCGGTTTTCGGCGTACTGCTTTCAAATATAATGCTTGCGGAGGAAAGCAATGTTTCACCGCTTAACCTTTTTATTGCGCTTATCTTTATATGTACGGGTATTATGGTGCTAAATAGACCATCGAAAAAAGTGCAGTGACATCGTCACTGCACTTTTTGTCTAATACGAGATTGCCTGAATGAAAGTTACATCTGAAAGCATAAATCCTTTTTTTGCAACACACGTTTCAGAGAATGGAACGCCCTGATATTTGCCGACCTCACCATATGCGTTTGATGACGAAGGTGCAGGGTCATTAAAAAGTATTATATCGCCGTCACAGGCAACCGCTACCATCGAGTGGGGGTAGTCTTGATAGCGGACTATAATTCCTGCGGGATGAAGTGCGAGAGCTTCTCTAAGAGCGGCTCTTGTAATGTTATCATCTTTAAGGGGGTTATTAATATATGTACCGCCCGAAACACTGTCTCTGCCGCCATAGTAAGGGCTGTTTTCTGAAAGTGCGCTTGTGAACTTAACATTAAATGCACTCACTATCTCGCTGTGATAGCAGTAAGCTCCGTTGGAGCTTTTTGTAAGGTTAACGGCAGCAATATCGGATGGTGTAATACGAAGATGCGTAACATTTGAAATCAGCATCGCATATGAGCACGCCCAGCAATAACCGCTGCCAAAAGAGGGGAGAGAAAATTCTGCCTGATTTTGGAAATAGTATGCCTTCTGCCCGATAGCCTCACGTGTGGCGGCGGAAATCATCTCGGGAGCATAGCCAAAATATACAGTTTGAGTTTCTTTGTCAAAACTTAATGCATATCCAAAAACCTCTGCAATGTCACGTGCTGCGACGGCAAGATTATTACCGAAATATATGCACGGCGCACTGAGAAAATGATATGTGTATTCCTTATCTGATTTTCCCGTAAGGTCTGCAACCGTAGCGTATTCATCCCCCGGAACAAGGCAGATTGATGTGCGAGAACTACTTACAATAACACTCTCGTGGACAGGATATGTCTTGTAGCTAAGTCCCAATGAGGAAGTAAGCGTGCGCAAATCAACATATGTTACACCGTCACGGATTACGGGACTAAACGGGAAAGAAACCGTTTTTCCGTTTATAAGCAAATTGACGGGAATATCCTCATATGCAAATGCGGGAA
>JAZRQT010000148.1:0-8522 GCA_045650105.1 Clostridia bacterium
TATGTTATCATCATCTGCTTTATATGCATAGGGAGTAGTATGTCTGCCATTGTTATACAGCTTAAAGGAATAATTCTCCTCCGACCATTCTATATCAAAATTAAGCTCCTCGTGCGCAAAACGCCACGTCATAGGAAAATACGTCACATTGCGGAAATTAAGAAGGGGGTATTCTTCACGTGAATTATCAATCTTAATTCCGTTAAGATATATGGGATATGTCGGGATTGATGCATCATATAGCTTGTCATAGCTGTTATTTGCACTGCCGCCAAACATCTGGCTGTCATCGGCATAGGAATCAACACTGCTGCGTGAAATATAAAGCCCCTTTTGCGTATCAAAGCCGCTGACGAGGTCAAGCCTCTCGCAAAGATTATATGTCATAGGAAAGTAAGTAATATCCTTATAGGTAATAAGCGGAAATTCAACATATCTGTTATCGACACTCATATAATCAATTTCCGTGTAGAATGGTGCTATTTTCACTTTTACATTACTGTTCTGCGCACCTGCAAGAACAGACGGCAGAAGCAAACAAAGCATAAGTAAAGACGAAAACAAATTTTTCATAATTATCACCTCAAAAAAAATATATCATACAGAATAATAAAAGTAAATAAGTTCTTGACTTTTGTAAAGCTATTGTAATATAGTATTAACGGAGTGATGATAATGATAAAAATACTTTTTGTCTGTCACGGAAATATATGCAGAAGTCCGATGGCGGAATTTGTAATGAAAAGAATGGTGGAGGAGGGAAAGCTCTCGGGCGAATTTGAGATTGCTTCCGCCGCAACAAGTACAGAGGAGCTTGGAAATCCCGTCTATCCTCCTGCGAGAAAAATTATGGCAGAGCACGGCATATCCTCTGCAGGAAAGACGTCAAGGCAGATGACGATGGACGATTATGAGTATTACGATTATATAGTAGCAATGGACACAAACAATCTTCGTAATATGAGGCGATTTGTGGGTACAGACCCACAAAACAAGGTGTCGCTTCTGATGGAGCATACGGGAGTCAGCCGTGATGTTAAAGACCCGTGGTATACAGGGGATTTTGAGGCTACGTGGAATGATGTGAACGCAGGGTGCAGTGCATTACTTGAAAAACTTAAAAAAGAGTAAAAACAGACAAAAAAAGACCTCCTATGGCAGTAAAAGAAACTGCGAAAGGAGGTTTTTTGGGATAGAGTAGCTTTAAAGGTTTCAAACATTCTGTCAAATCCTTTCATCAAAGAAAAATATATTCGGTGCAGGTTAAAATTGCAAGAAAAGCAAAATTAAATGCGGAAAACATTCCGATATATGAGAGAGTTTTTTTAGGATTGTATTTGACATATTCCCTGAGTGTTATAAGACTTGCCAGTGAAGAAATGAGAGTTCCCACACCGCCGATATTTACACCCACAAGAAGCTCGGGATAGTTTTGTGTAAACTGCGAGAGCAGTATTGCCGACGGAACATTGCTGATTAACTGGCAGGATAAAACGCTGAAAAGAAGCGTGCTTTTTTGAAGAAGGAAAGAAAATATATTCTGCACAATATCAATCCTTGCCATATTGCCTGCAAAAACGAAGAAAAATACAAAGGTTAAAAGCAAGGGGTAATCCACCATTTTAAGAGCCTTCCTATCAAGAAAGAAAAGTGCAAGGGGAATAATAACAAGTCCGAAAATGTAGTGAACACTTCTAAAGACTATCAAAATAGAAAGAGTAAAGAGAATAAGATAAATAAAAGTCCTTCTTTTACTCATATGCGGGTGTACATCCTCAACACAAAGCGGCTCTGCCTTTATAAAAAGACAGCACAGCGTTATTATAAGTACGGAAACAGTAAACGGCAGCAGCATAATTTTTATAAATTCTGCCGTAGGTATATTAAAGCGGGTGAAAAGATATAAATTCTGCGGATTTCCAAACGGGGTGAGCATTCCGCCTAAGTTTGCCGCAATGTTTTGCATTATAAAAGTAAACGCCATATATTTTTCCTTACCTGTCGTTGAAAGCACAAAATACCCAAGAGGCAGAAAGGTTAAAAGTGCCATATCGTTTGCAATCAGCATTGACCCGATAAAGGTAATGTATACAAGCGCAAGGATAGCGGCACGTGTGTTTTTGAAAAGGTGCACTATCTTTTGCGCAAGTATGTAAAAGAAATTGATGTTTTTGAGAGCACACACAACTGCCAATACGCAAAAAAGGCAGCTCAGCGTTTTAAAATCAAAGTATTCTATGTAGTTTTTATCAATTGGTATAAATATACTTGTGAGAAGTGCCGCAAAAAGTGCAACACACATAACAATATTCTTTTTTGCGAATGATATTATATTCATAAAAAAAGCCCCATTTAAAATTTTTGCACAACGCACTTATTATAACACCGTCGCATTTTTATGTCAAACATAATATATTTTTTAAGAAAAAATAATACTTTACATAAAAATACAGCAGGAATATAATATAATAATAAAGAGGTGTTTTTAATGTTTGAGATTATACAGAATATTGATTTTATAATACTTGATTTTATACATAATAATATTACGTCACCGCTATTAGACCCTGTTATGGCGTTTATAACAACGCTTGGTAACGGCGGTGCAATCTGGATTGTTATTACAATTTTAATGCTTTTTTGCAAAAAATATCGAAAAACGGGAATTATGATGACAATAGGTCTTGTTTTATGCTTGATTATCGGCAATGTGATTTTAAAACCATACGTTGCAAGGCTCAGACCTTTTCAAATTGCAGAGGGAATAAAGCTCCTTATAAAAACTCCGCACGACTTTTCGTTTCCGTCAGGGCATACGTATTCATCAATACTGAGCGGTGTAATTATTTTTATGAGGCACAGAAAAGAAGGAATATGTGCACTCGCTTTGGGAATACTTATTTCTTTTTCCAGACTTTACCTCTATGTCCATTTCCCAAGCGATGTTATTGCAGGGGCAATTCTTGGAGTACTGACGGCAATTTTCAGTATAAAATTAACACAGTATCTTTTTCGGAATGAAAAAATATCCTGAATATTAAAGATTAAATCCCCCATAATAATACTGAAAGCTTTAATTAAGGAGGATGTTCTTTATGCGAGGTGCAGCAGGATTTGCAAAAGGCTTTCTTACAGGAACTATTGTGGGCGGCGCAATTTGTATGATGGTTGAGCCACCAAGTGCGACCAAAATGAGGAAGGCATACAGAAAAACAAACCACGCCCTTAAAACAATGGGATGTGCTATAGAGGATTTGGTTGTACGCCGATAGTTGTTGAAGCATTTTTTCTATCCCACACTAAGGGGGCTGTAATTCCACAGCTCCCTTTTTTTGTGCTTTTTTGAAAATTAGTTGAAATAACAAATATAAAATGATATAATTACTATAGATAAGATTTTGGATTAAGTGAAGGGGACTGATACCAATGAAAATTCTGATAGTAGACGATGAGAAATTGCTTGTAAAAGGCATTAAATTTAATCTTGAACAGGACGGTTATGAAACAGAAACCGCCTATGACGGGGAAGAGGCACTTAAAATAGCAAGGGATAAGAGTATATCTTTAATCATACTTGATTTGATGCTTCCCGGAATTGACGGACTTACGGTGTGTCAGAAAATCAGGGAATTTTCCTCTGTGCCGATAATTATGCTTACGGCAAAAACGGAGGATATGGATAAAATCCTCGGCCTTGAATACGGTGCGGATGATTACCTTACAAAGCCGTTTAATATTCTGGAGCTTAAAGCGAGAATAAAGGCAATTTTAAGAAGGGTTACAAATCAGAATGCCCCAGGTGCGAAAAGCACGCTCAGCGTGGGTGGGATTGACCTTGACTACAATCTGCGCAGGGTGAAAATCGGGAACAAGGTTATTGAGCTTACGGCAAAGGAATTTGATTTGTGCGACCTTTTTGTGTCAAACCCCGGAAAAGTTTATTCGAGGGAAAATCTGCTTGATATAGTATGGGGATATGATTACCCCGGCGATATAAGAACGGTTGACGTACACGTGCGCCGTCTTCGTGAAAAGATTGAGCCTGATGCTGCGGCTCCCACATATATTCTTACCAAGTGGGGGGTAGGTTACTATTTTAAAGAAAATTAAAGAAGGTATGCAAAGCATCAGATGGAGACTGGTGCTGACATACTTTATAATAATCGTACTTACTTTGGGCGTAATTGGTGTTTATATAACCAATTCAATGCGCCAGTATAACCTTAATCAGAAAAAAATACAAATTCTTTCTCAGGCAAATGTTGTTGCAGGATATATTTCGCAGTATCAGGATCTCAGTAATAAAAGCATAAACTATCTTCTTGAACAGCAGCAGATAGACAGTAAGAGCAGGGTGCTTATGCTTGATAAAGATGCCCGTGTAATGTATGACTCCAACAACGGTATTATGCAGGGAAAGCTTATGCCGACAGCTGCTATTTTAGATGCTATTGACGGCAATAACAATGTAGAGCAGCTTACAGATGCCGATGATGAGCTTATTATCTGTGCGGCAGTTCCCATAATTGAAAACAAGGCTGTAACAGGCGTTATATATTATCAGGCATCAGCGGCAGACACGGTTGACTTTATGAATCAGATTTTTGCCACGATGCTGATGCTGACAATACTTGTAAGTATTATTATCGGCGTGGTAAGCTTTATAATGTCGGGAATTATTACAGAGCCTATCCGCTCTCTTACTGAAAAGCTCGGTAAGGCGGCAGAGGAAAATACTGACTATATAATAGAAAAAGATACGGGCGGTGAAATAGGTCAGCTTATTGACTCGTTCAATAAAATGACAAGGCAGATACAAATTCAGGAAACGAAAAGGCAGGAATTTGTGTCAAATGCCTCGCACGAGCTTAAAACACCGCTCAGCTCAATAAAGCTGATTTCAGATTCCCTTCTTAATATTCAGGATGCACCCCGTGAAATGGTTGATGAGTTTCTCACCGATATGAATGTTCAGGTAGACCGCCTGACAAGAATTGTTGATAAGCTCCTCACCCTTACACGTATGGACAACAGCGCAGTTGTTTCCCGTATGGAATTTGCGGTAACGGATATTACGGAACTTTGCGCAAATATTGCAAAGGCGCTTCGCCCGCTTGCCGAGCAGAAGCATATAGAGCTTTCCTACAATGCCGATACACCTGTTTATTCTAAAATTGAACGTGACAGAATGTGGGAGGCTATATATAATGTGCTTGATAACAGCATAAAATATACAAAAGAGGGCGGCAGTGTATCTCTTAATGTTACAAAAGATGAAAACAGTGTAATTATAGAAATTTCTGATACGGGCATTGGAATTGCCTCTGACGAGCTATATAAGATTTTTGACAGATTTTACCGTGTGGACAAGGCACGTTCGAGAGAAACGGGCGGAACGGGTCTGGGACTATCAATTGCACTTACTGCAGTTGAGCTTCACGGCGGTAATATCCACGTCGAAAGTGAGGAAGGCAGAGGAAGCACATTCCGTATAATTATCCCCATAACATTTAAGTGAAAAGGGAGGGTTAAGAGTGAAAAAAGTTATTTCGGTTTTACTGATAATTATTTTGAGTATGGCACTTTTTTTCGGGTGCAACCGGGAAAAAACTTATGTAAACATTTATTTTAAGGATAAAATGTCAAACAACCTGAATGCAGAAAAAAGGCTTTTGAAAAAGGATAGTACGTCGCCGTCGGATGTGGCTAAATTTGTACTTTCTGAACTTATAGCGGGACCGCAAAATGAAGTAAATGAGGCGCTTTTGCCAAAAGAGGCAAAGCTTTTAAAGTTTTCATTAAACGACGGTGTTGCAACTGTAAATATGTCGTCACATTTTGCACAGAAGGAAGGAACGCAGGCACTTCTTCTGCGTTTGTCACTTGTGAATACTCTTTGTGAAATAAAAGGTATTGACGGAATAGTTATACAGGTTGAGGGAAAACCCATTATATCTGAAACAACGGGCAAGGAGATAGGTGTTCTTAGTCTTGGGGATATAGCTTTAAATACAGTAGAGACAACAGTTATGGAAAAGAAAACGCTTAAACTGTATTTCCCTGATAAAGAAAGCGGTAAGCTTAAGCTCGAAAAACGCAGTGTGGAAATACAAAATGCTCTTTCCCTTGAAAAAACAGTTGTGAGTGAGCTTATGAAAGGCCCTGCAAAAGATACTCTTTCTGCGCCAATTCCTGCAGGAACAAAGCTTTTGGGAATTGAAACAAAGGACAATGTGTGCTTTGTGAATTTCTCCAGTGAGTTTGTATCGAAAACAAATTCAGGCTCGCTTGCGACAACGATGACACTTTATTCTGTTGTTAATTCGCTCTGTGCCCTTGACGGCGTTTCAAGCGTGCAGGTGCTCATAAACGGGGAAAACGGTGTTGAAATGGGTAATTTTGTACTTGATATTCCTTATGAAGAAAATAAAGCTATTGTAGAGTAATACGGATAAGTAACGAAAGGTGTGACTTTTGATGAAACTTTCAGATGTAAAAAATATTCTTAATGCACAGGTTGTTGTAGGGGAGGAATTTCTCGAAAGAGAGGTACACAGTGCCTGCGGCAGTGACCTTATGAGTGACG
Source organism: Clostridia bacterium (assembly GCA_045650105.1). Classification (GTDB taxonomy): domain Bacteria; phylum Bacillota; class Clostridia; order UMGS1883; family UMGS1883; genus UMGS1883. Next base: position 6,587 of record JAZRQT010000148.1, read on the forward strand.
TTCTTGCTTTTGTAAAGGACCAGGCACTTCTTCTTACAGGACTTGTAAATGGTCAGGTGATAAGGACTGCAGAAATGATGGATATAAAGGCAGTTGTTTTTGTGCGTGGTAAAAAGCCTACCGCAGAGGTAACAGAGCTTGCAAACGAATATTCTATGGTTGTTATGACTACTGATGCTCCGCTTTACGCAGCGTGCGGAAAGCTCTACTGCGAAGGACTTGTACCGAAAGAGAGGCTTGATTGATTATGCCGGAAAACTCGGTAAAGCTTCACTACAATGTTGACGCATCGGATTTTACCGTTGCAGGTCAGGCGAGCGGAGCTGTTAAAAAGGTGCTTAAGCAGCTTGGCTTTTCTCCCGACGTAATACGCAGGGTAGCCGTGGCAATGTATGAGTGTGAGATAAATATGGTTATTCACGCAGACGGCGGAGAAATTGATGTTGAGATTACTCCGGAGAAAATCCGTATGATTCATAAAGACCGTGGCCCCGGAATAAAAGATATAGAAAAAGCTATGCAGGAGGGTTATTCTACTGCAGATGAAAAGGTAAGGGAGCTTGGCTTCGGCGCAGGTATGGGACTTCCCAATATGAAACGCTATACAGATGAAATGAATATATCTACAGAGATTGGAAGAGGCACAGTTGTTGATATGGCGGTGCTCGTAAAATAATGTCGTAGAAGGAGGGAGCAAAAGGTGTCCGCAGAAAAAACGAATTTGCTTTATCACAGTGTATGCCTTGAACAGGATTTATGCAAGGGCTGCACAACGTGTATTCGCCTTTGTCCTACGCAGGCAATTCGTGTACAAAACGGGAAGGCGAAAATAATTCGTGAGAGGTGTATTGACTGCGGCGAATGTGTGCGCAGATGTCCTTATCACGCAAAAAAGGTTGTAAGCGACGGGTTTGATGCCCTTTCGCAGTATAAATATAATATTGCTCTTGTAGCACCCGCTTTTTGCGGTCAGTTTTCAAAGGCAACGGATATTAATGTAATACTGACGGGGCTTAAAAAGACAGGGTTTGATGATGTGTTTGAGGTGGCACGTGGTGCTGAGGTTATAACTAATAAAACACGTGAGATACTTAAAGAGAAGAAAGACGGAAAGCCGATAATTTCATCGGCGTGCCCTGCAGTGGTGCGCCTTATTGCGGTTCGTTTTCCGTCACTTTCTGAAAATGTTATTCCACTGACCTCACCGATGGAGGTTGCCGCACAGATGGCACGTAAGGAGGCACGGGAGAAAACGGGGCTTTCAGACAGTGAAATAGGCACATTCTTTATATCGCCTTGCCCTGCAAAAGTCACAGCCGTAAAACAGCCCCTTGCCCTGCAAAAGTCAGATGTGAGCGGTGTAATATCGGTTAAGGATGTATATATTCGTCTTGCTCACACGCTGAGTAGTATGACAGAGGTAGAAAAGCTTTCCGTTGCAGGACGTGACGGTGTCAGATGGGCACGAAGCGGCGGTGAGGCAGAGGCACTCGGAATTAAAAATTATATAGCCGTTGACGGCATACATAATGTAATAAAAATACTTGAAGAATTAGAGGACGAAAAACTCAAAAATATTGATTATATTGAAGCTCTTGCGTGTGTCAGCGGTTGCACGGGCGGTCCTCTTAATGTGGAAAATGAATTTATTGCAAATTCAAGAATACGTAACATTACAGAGGATATGGAAAACTCTCAGGTAAAGGCAGATGATGACATCAGTCTTTTCTGGGACAAGAAGGTTGACTATCAGCCATTCTCGCCGCTTGACAGCGATATGGGGGAGGCAATGCGTAAAATGGCATTGCTTGAGGAAATTTATAACAGACTTCCAAGGCTTGACTGCGGAAGCTGCGGAAGTCCGACCTGCCGTGAATTCGCAGAGGATATTGTCCGTGGTAAAGCGCAGGAGAAGGATTGTATTTTCCGTCTGCGT
>JAZRQT010000149.1:0-3560 GCA_045650105.1 Clostridia bacterium
TTATGTTATTATTGTACTTCTCTTGTTACAATTGAAAAAATAATCGCAGTAGAGAGCAATTTATGGGGAAACTCATTTTTTAGATGTTCCCAACTTGCTAACGTGGTTTTTGAGGGTGTAATAGGAACATCTATATCATTCAGCGACTCTCCGCTCACAGTAGAAAGTATGAAAAGTATTATAACACATCTGAAGAAGTATGCAGGGACGCAGGAAGCGGGAAATTATACCCTCACATTAAAGGACAGTTGCAAAACCCTTATGGCAGAGCAGGGAGCAATAGAAGAGCTTGGCGGAAAAACGTATGATGCATATATTGCAGACATCGGGTGGAATTTGGCATAGGAGGGATTTTATGTACAAAGATATAAAACCAATAATCAAAAATACCGTTACGAAAGAGCGTTTTAGCGATAGCGGTGAAAAGGTAAATTATATAATATCCCCGAAAGAGGGGTTTTTATTGCACGAAAAGAGCCGTGACGAGGCTATATTTGACGAAAATGGCGTAGATACGGGCGAAATAAAAAAAGGCTATACAAGCGGTATTGTAACGGTACTTACTAATTACGATTTTGAGAAAAACGAAAGAGAGATTTATGCGATAAGGGAGGATGAAATATGAGTTCAAAAACAAAAAAGTGGATTAGGGCGGCACTTACACGCAGTGTAAAAACAGTTGCACAAAGCGCAGTTGCAATGATTGGAACTGCGGCACTAATAAGTGATGTAGACTGGGAAATGGTAGTAAGCGCATCACTTCTTGCAGGGATATTGTCACTGCTTACAAGTCTTGGCGGACTGCCGGAGGTGAAGAAATGACGCAGATTATTGTTGCGGTAATTTCGGCAGTATGCGCACTTATAGGCTCGTGCATAGCAAATTATCTGCAAAATAACAAAACAACGGCACTAATATTATACCGCCTTAGCGAGCTTGAAAAAAAGCAGGACAAGCATAATAACCTGATTGAGCGACAATTTAAGCTTGAGGAACGTGTGGGAGTGCTTGAAAACCGTGAGAAGGTATCAGAGCACCGCATAGACGATTTAGAGAAGGGGGCATAATAATGGGTTTTAAAGCTTATGACATAATTTCTTTTGAGAAGTATATAAAAAACCTTAAGGTATCAAGAAGTATAAAATTGTTACAGCTTCATCATACTTATTCTCCAAGCTATAGACAGTTTACGGGAAAAAATCACGAAAACTTGCAGCAGAGTATGAAAAACCACCACGTAAATACAAACGGCTGGGCAGATATAGGGCAGCATTTTACCGTTTTTCCCGATGGAATAATAATGACGGGGCGCTCTATTGAAAGTAATCCTGCAGGAATTTACGGGGCAAACAGTGGTGCAATCTGTATTGAGTGTCTTGGCAATTTTGATAAAGGCGGAGATGTAATGACGGATGCACAAAAAGAGGCAATTATTGCAGTGGTTAAGATATTAATTGATAAATTTTCACTAAGCAGCGCCTCAGACGTTACATACCATGCGTGGTGGAGTGCAAACGGGAAAAAGATTGGCACATATACCGAGGGAAAAAGCGTGAAAACCTGTCCCGGAACAAACTTTTTCGGCGGAAACACTAAAGAGGCATACAGAAATAACCTGATGCCTCTTATCGAAAAATATTCGGCAGAACCTAAACTTCAAAAGGTTGAAAGCATCAATGACATTGTGTGGGAGCTTTCAAACGCAGGTATAATTACGGACAGCCCGCTCTGGATGCAAAAATGTACGGACGATAAAAATATATACTGGCTGTGCTATAAGGTTGCAAATAAATTAAGGGGAACGCTATAACAAGAGACAATTTAGAACTGTTTTCCAAACTGAAAGAAGCAGGAGAATTATTCTCCTGCTTCTTTTAGCATATTTTCAATAAATATCCCGTAGCCTCTTGTCGGGTCATTTACGAGTACGTGGGTTACAGCACCGATAAGCTTGCCGTTTTGAATGATGGGGCTACCACTCATCCCCTGAATTATACCGCCCGTCTTTTCCAGAAGAGAGGGGTCGGTAATTTTTATCATCAATCCCTTTGCTGCAGAGCCAAAGGGCATAGTTCTTAAAATTTCTATGTTATATTGCCGTATACTGTCATCAACAGTGGAGAGGATGTAGGCATCCCCTGTTTCTACCTGGCTCATTACACCAATCGGGAAAAGAGTGCCTGAGAGATTGTTTTCGGGAAAAACACTGCCGAAAATTCCCGACTCACAGTTTTTGTAAACTGTTCCTGTTACATTTTTTTCATATGAGAAGCTTCCGCAGATTTCCCCGGGATTGCCGTGCTGCCCTTTTTTTACGCTGACAACACGGCTTTTTTCTATTGTGCCGCTTTCTACGTCAAACATTATACCCGTGTCGGAGTCACTTATCCCGTGACCAAGCGCCCCGTATGAGCCGTTCTGAGCATCAAAATATGTCATTGTGCCTACGCCTGCCGTACTGTCACGCACCCATACACCTAATTTAAGGCGGGCGTCAGTTTCGTCACGTACGGGATTGACAGTTACCTTTTTAATTGAATTGTTACGAAGAAGGGTGAGAGTTGTATTTTCGCTTAAAAGAGCACCTACCTCTTCACTTGCCCGCACGGGCGTGCCGTTTATTTCAAGAATTACGTCCCCAGGAACAATTCCTGCGTTTTGGGCAGGGGAAATGGAGCTATCAGCGGTTTTAATGGGTGAGCTTTGTGTCACGATAAGACCTTTATTATGAAGCCTTAGTCCTATAAGCTCGCCTGATGCATATACACTGCGTGGGGAAGTTACACGAAGCTTTATTTTTTTAAAAGGAATTGTATTTGCAATTTTTAAGGTTGCGCTGTATTCCCCCTGCTGTATGGGTGTAACCTTGTTTTGATTTGTCGAGGCGCAAATTTCCTTTGGAATATCACTTATATTTACAAGTGCACCGAGAGAGCTTTTATGCACTTCGTTTGTATACATTGTTATTTCTGACGGAAATGCAGATAATATATCTGCATATAAAAGACTTCCCGAAATTAAAAGCGCACAAATTGAATTGAAAAATTTTTTAAAAGATTTCATAATTAAAGCTCCCTCCAAAAACTTCGCTTTAATTATATTGCCATATAACCTTTTTTGTTATGCATATATATTGACGTAATTATCTACAAGGTATATAATGTTTTCATAAAAAGTAAAACGGAGTAAAAATATGAAAATTATAGATTTATTAAAACAAGAAAAGCTCTCCCTTTCTTTTGAAGTTTTTCCGCCCAAGAATGAGACGGGATTTGAAAGCGTTAAAAGCGCAACGGAGGAAATTGCAAAGCTGAGACCTTCGTTTATGAGTGTTACATACGGTGCAGGAGGCGGAACGAGTAAGTATACGCTTGATATCGCAAAAAATATCAAGGAGCTTTATGGCGTACCTACACTGGCACATCTTACGTGTGTTTCCTCAACAAAGGAAACCGTAAGGCAGAAAATCGACGAAATAAAAAAAGCAGGACTTGATAATGTTATGGCTCTGCGTGGCGATATTCCGCCGCACCTTGAAAACGCAGACAGAAGTAAATGGG
>JAZRQT010000150.1:0-3310 GCA_045650105.1 Clostridia bacterium
ATGGTCACATATTGCGCCCATATCATAGCCGCCGCTTAGTACCTCTTTAGCGAAATTTTCTTTATCGCAGACCGTGGTGAATGTGAAAATACAGCATAGGTCGCTTGCTGCGCTTTTTAAAAGCTCAGCTGCCCACTGTGACGGACAGTGAATAAGAAGCTTTGCGCCAAGCGATTTTTTGGAGGTGGAGTTTATAAGCTGTTTAAGGTAATAAAGCTTATATTCAAACATAAATTCGTTTTCGGGAATACAGAGGGCAGATTTTCTTTTTGCGGTAGAGCTTGTTATAAGCTTTTCTATTTTTTCAAGCTCACCATCCTCAATATCAGCACCAAGGGAGTTAATAATATCAAGAGCTGCGTAAATAACACCGCTGCGCTCAAAGGTGCTTAGTGCAATGCCGCCGTCAAGATTATAAAACCGCACTCCGCTTCGTGTGATGGGGAGGGGCTGTTCGCCAAAATCATAGGCTGTGCCGCCGCCTGATGCCACACCTGCGGCAAGGGCATTTTTTATCATATTACCACTTCCGCCGCCGTCGCACGAAATGGCAATCTTGTCGCCCAAAAGTGTGACTGCCGCCCTTGCAAGCATTGATGCAAATTCAGGGGTAATTTCTCTGTTCATCACGCCGTATGCGCCGCCGTCTGAAAGAAGGGAGCGAACGCCCGCATTTTCCCAGACAATATTTTCGCTGATACAGCTTTCGTCCTCAATATACTTATCGGGCCAGATGTGTACACCCGTGCGGATGACGCAGTGTTTTCCGATTTTTGTGCCTTCGCCGATGACGCTCCCCTCGTATGCGGCGCTTTCAACCCCGATTTCGCCTTTTCTTCCTATAATTGCACCACGCACCGATGCGCCCTCGTATATATATGAATTATCCATTATTGTACTGCGCTTTATTCCAGCCAGGCAATCGATGGTAACGTTACTGCCAATCTGGCAGTAGGACTCTATTCTTGCCCCACGGTTTATCGTGCTGCCGCTTCCGATATATACGGGCGGCATAATAACTGCCCCCTGCATAACAGTGGCATTTTCGTCAATCCACACGCCCGGTGCTCTTTCGTCGCAGGGGAAGGGGAGGTTTATCTTTTTGTCAAAAAAGTCACGGATAACTCTGCGGTAGCTTTCAAAATCAGATATATCCCTGATATAGCCTTCGGCGCAAAATGAAAATACGGGCAGCTTTTTTTCGCAGAGCTTTTGTGCAAGCACAGTTATATCGGAGCAGTCTGAGAGCGCTACTCCCTTTGAAACGAGTGCTATGGCGGCAAAGGAAAAACCTGACGGATACGCAAAATCAGGCGAGCGCTTATATCCTTTTACAAGACCGTCTGCACCGACATCTAAAACACCGTATTCATATGCGGGAGCTGCTTTTTGCACGGCAAGCGTTGCACTGCCACCCTTCTCAGAGTGAAAGGAAATCATTTTTTCAAGGTCTGTGTCGGTAAGAACACTTCCGCTTATAAAAAGAGTGTCATCCTCCTTAAAAAAGCTTTCAAGGTTTTTTGGAGAACAAATTTCGATTTGCGCCTTATCGTGGGAAAAGGATGCAAAATGCTTTTTTATTTCTTCGCCATGCTGCATTGCAAGTATTGTAATGCTGTCAATGTTGTGGCGCAGCAGGAGCCGCACCGTATGTTCAAGAACAGGTCTTCCCATAACGGGGAGCATACTTTTGGGAAGTGAGCAGGTGAGAGGACGAAGACGGTTCCCCTCTCCGTGTGAAATAATTACAGCCTTCAATATAAAACACTCCTTGTAGAATAATTAACATAGTTACTCTCGTATCTGTATTACGAGCTTTTTCTCATCGGTTATGCTTAAAAATACAATATCTTTGTAATCGCTGATATTATAGCGCTCAAGCTTTCTTTTCAGCCACTGCTCGCTTACGCCTGCGCCCTCAAGATTTCTTTTTCTAAGCTTGCCGTCAGATATAACAGTATGCGGAACGTGGGTTTGCGGCGGGGAAAGGTTCATATCAGCGCAGGTTAAGGGACGCTCTGTTTCTTTTGGAATTACGGAAAGCTGACCGTTTGTCTCTATAATCGCACTGTCAATCTGAGAAATCGAGCTGTAGCCTGCAAGGCGAAGCTGTTCCATAACATCATCTATACATATACGAAGATTGCGAAGCCTTTTAAAAAGAAGCTTACCGTCCTTTATTATCTGCACGGGCGAGCCTGTAATAATACGGCGCAAAACCTCGCTCTTTATTACAAGGACGGAGAACAGCAGTTCCATCAATACGAGAGCAATGATGGGAATAACTCCGTGTAAAAACGGCGTATCCTGCGTGTCTATGGGGATTGTCGCAAGCTCTGATATCATCAGCGCAATTACAAACTCCGACGGCTGCAGTTCGCCAAGCTGACGTTTGCCCATAATGCGCATTGCCGTAACAACGCACAAATAGAGGAGAATTGTGCGGTAAAATATTGTAAGCATTGCGTCCTCCTTTTGCTTGCAGATTTTGATATATATTATTTGCATTAAAAAAAAAGAAATTCCCAATTTGAGAATTTCTTTTTAAAGATAAATTTTTAAATATTTTAACTTATGTCGGTAAGCTCAATATACTGCTTTCCGTTTTCGGCAATGAAATCCTTTCTGCCCTGCAGATTGTTACCAAGAAGCAAATCAAACATCTGTGCCGTTTTTTCCGCTTCCTCACTCATAACCTTGATAAGCCTGCGTGACATAGGATTCATAGTTGTCTGCCACATCATATCGGGCTGGTTTTCACCAAGACCTTTACTGCGCTGAATTGAAACACCCTTTTCGGGAAGCTGGGCAAGAATTTCTGTCTTTTCCTTTTCGTTATACGCAAAATATGAAACATCCTTATGAATGATTTCAAAAAGCGGTGATTCTGCAATATAAACCTTTCCCTCGTCAATAAGTGTGGGAACAAGAGTGTAAAGCATTGTCAGGATAAGAGTTCGTATCTGGAAACCGTCCACGTCGGCATCAGTACAGATAATTATTTTATCCCAACGAAGATTATTTATGTCGAAGGAATTCATATCCTTGTTATGCTTTGTCTTAAGCTCCACACCGCAGCCGATAACCTTTATAAGGTCGGTTATAATTTCGCTTTTAAAGATTTTTTCAAAATCAGCCTTAAGGCAGTTTAATATTTTACCCCTTACGGGAATGATTGCCTGAAATTCGGCATCCCTGCCGAGCTTACAAGCACCAAGGGCACTGTCGCCCTCAACTATATAAAGCTCACGACGTGAAACGTCCTTCGTTCTGCAATCGACAAATTTCTGTACACGGTTTGTAACGTCCA
>JAZRQT010000151.1:0-11722 GCA_045650105.1 Clostridia bacterium
AACGCTCATTTTCCCCGAGGGAACACGAATGAAAAACGGTGAGCGCAAGGAAGTAGGCGGCGGCATTATACGCCTTGCAATACAGTCAGGTGTGCCGATAGTACCTGCATACGTTACGAAAAATACTGTTACATACGGAAAACCGATTTCTTATGATGAGTACGTAGAAAATGTTCAGGATGCGGAAAAAATGCAGCTTCTTGCAGATAATTTAATGGATACAATTTATTCGCTTAACGGCAAAAAATTGCTTCAAGAGGTGGGTTGATTGAGCACATTGACAGTACAGATTGCAGATAAGGCAGGCTTTTGCTTTGGTGTGAGCAGAGCGGTAAAAATTGCCGAGGAAGGTGCAGAAACTAAAAAAATCGCAACACTCGGCCCGATTATTCATAACCATTTTGTGACAGATGCGCTCCGGGAAAAAGGCGTGCGGATTATAAATTCACCGCTTGAGGCGCAAAAGGACGAAACTGTTGTTATAAGAAGCCACGGTATAAGTAAAAGGGAACAGGAGCTTCTTACACAAAACAACATAGATTTTATAGATGCAACGTGTCCGTTCGTAAAGAAGATACACAATATAGTAAAAGATGCGTATGCCCAAAATCAGGAGATTGTAATTATAGGCGATAAAGAGCATCCTGAGGTTAAGGGTATTAACGGGTGGTGCAATGACAGTGCAATCGTTCTCGAAACTGCCGAGGATGCCGAAAAATTGACATTTTCTGCTAAAAAAAGGGTGTGTGTTGTAGCACAAACAACTTTTGAGCGGGAATTATGGAAAAAAATTACGAAAATTATAAAAAAGACTTGCCAAAGTGCTATAGTTTTTGATACAATATGTAGTGCTACGAATGAACGACAAAAATATGCCGCTCAGCTTGCAAAAGAGAGTGATATATTTATAGTTGTCGGCGGCAGACACAGTTCAAATACTAAAAAATTATTTGACATTGCCGCTTTGCTATGTAAAAACACCTTTTTGGTGGAGGAGGCGAGTGAGCTTCCCGAAAACATTGCACAGCTTGGACGTTCGGTCGGTATAACCGCCGGGGCATCGACACCGGAGCATATCATTAAGGAGGTTTTGGAAACCATGGTAGAAGAAAAAAACACTAATATTCAAGGAAATGGAGAGCCTACATTTGCCGAGGCATTTGAACAATCCCTCGTCACTTTAAATACAGGACAGGTTGTAACGGGTACCGTTATCGGCATTACCCCCACAGAAGTATATGTAGACCTTGGCTATAAGGCTGACGGCATCATCCCTGTGGACGAGCTTTCTGACGACCCGTCAGTAAACCCGGGAGACATTGTTAAGGTTGGCGACGAGGTTGAGGTATTCGTTGTAAGAGTTAACGATGTTGAAGGCTATGTAAAGCTTTCAAAGAAGAAGATTGATGCTATCAAGGGATGGCAGTCAATTGAGGCGGCTTACGAGTCAGGCGAAATCCTTACAGGACGCATTGTTGAGGATGTAAACCGTGGCGTAATCGCACTTGTAAACGGTTGCAGAATTTTCATTCCTGCTTCTATGGCAAGTGAGAGATTTATGAAGGATCTTTCTTCTCTCGTTGGAACAGAGGCAAGATTTAAGATTGTAAACATCCGTGAGGACAGACGTGGCAGAAAGGCAATCGGCTCAATCAAGGTTGTTGCTCAGGCAGAGCGCGCTGAAAAGGTTGAAAAGTTTATGGCTGATGTAGAGGAGGGCAAGACATACACAGGTACTGTTAAGACCCTTACAGATTTCGGTGCATTTGTTGACCTCGGCGGTGTTGACGGTCTTATCCCGATTTCTCAGCTTAGCTGGCAGAGAATTAAGCATCCGTCAGAGGTTCTGAGTGTTGGTGACAGCGTTGAGGTTACTATCCTTAAGGTTGACAAGGAAACTACTAAGGTTTCTCTCGGATATAAAAAGGCAGAGGACAACCCCTGGGAGATTGCGAAGAGCAAGTTTAACGAGGGCGATGTTGTAAGTGCAAAGGTTGTTCGTCTTGTTCCGTTTGGTGCTTTTGTTGAGCTTATCCCTGGAATTGACGGTCTTATCCATATTTCTCAGATTGCTGATAAGAGAATTGGTAAGCCTGCTGACGTTCTTACCGTTGGTGAGATGGTTGAGGCTAAGATTACTGAAATCAACTGGGATGAAAAGAAGATTGGTCTTTCAATCAGAGTTTTGATTGAAGAGGCTAAGAAGGAAGCTGAAACATCTGTAGAGGATGCTCCTGCTGATGTAGAGGTTACCCAGGAAGCTCCTGCAGAAGAATAATTCTAAATAAAAAACTAAAAGGCTTTGACATTTTGTCAAAGCCTTTTTTGTATAATAGTGCCTTATAATATAAGCTCTTTCGATAATTTTTGACTTGCTTCTTTAATATAAAAGTTTTCTTCTTTTAAAAGATGCGGGTCATCTTTTAAAAGTGATTCTGCAGCAGTACCACTCTGTTTAAGTACGCTAAGGTCATTTGCAAGGTCTGCAATTTTAAAGTGCAGTGCGCCGTGCTGACGTGTGCCGAAAAAATCACCCGGTCCACGAAGCGTCAAATCCTTTTCAGATATTTTAAAGCCATCGTTACTTTTTGTCATTATTTGCATACGTTCTTTAATATCGTCTGAAAAGGAGGAGCAAAACAGTACGCAATAGCTTTTACTGCTTCCACGTCCCACACGCCCACGAAGCTGATGTAGCTGACTAAGACCAAATCTCTCTGCATTTTCTATTATCATCAGTGTTGCCTCGGGCACATTTACGCCAACCTCAATAACGGTTGTTGATACAAGGATTTTACTTTGTCCGCAAATAAAATCACTCATAGCCTTTTCCTTGTCCGCACTTTTCATTTTGCCGTGGACAATCCCCATAGGTATATCGGGAAAAATGCAGGAGGAGAGGTGAGAGAAATGCTCCTCTACAGATTTAAGAGGGATGTTTTCAGACTCCTCAACACTGGGGCATACAATATAACAACGGTTATTTTTCATAACCTCCTTACGGATAAATGCATATATACGCTCACGCATATTTTCGCCTACACAATAAGTATCAATAAGTTGCCTTCCGGGAGGAAGCTCCCCAACAACTGAAATATCCATATCGCCGTATATAATAAGTGCAAGCGTTCTTGGAATAGGGGTGGCGGTCATTACGAGGGTATGAACATCACTGCCCTTCTCACTCAATGCCATTCTCTGTCTTACGCCAAAGCGGTGCTGTTCGTCTGTTATTGCAAGGGCGAGGCGCATAAAACTTACTTTTTCCGTTATAAGTGCGTGTGTGCCGAAAAGGGCATCTATTTCGCCGCTTTTAAGTTTTTCGTAAATTTCACGTTTGGTCTTTTGCGATGTGCTTCCCGTAAGAAGTGCACATTTAATGCCTAAGCCCTCAAGCATAGGGGAAAGGTCATTGTAATGCTGACGTGCAAGAACCTCTGTAGGAGCCATCATTGCCGCCTGATTACCGTTTTTCACGCAGATATATATTGAAATAGCCGCTATCACTGTTTTACCGCTGCCGACGTCACCCTGGACAAGTCTGTTCATAACAGTGCCACTGGATAGGTCAGTGAGTATTTCCTCCGTAACCTTTTTTTGCGCATTTGTGAGTGTAAAGGGAAGGGAGGAAAGGAAGGGGGTAATATCTTTGTCAGTAAATATTATACCTTTCTTTTTCTCGGCAGATATTTTCATTTTACGCAGTGTTGTTTGCAGAATGAAAAATTCCTCAAACACAAGCCTCTTTTTTGCTATTTCAAGAGATTTCAAATCAGCAGGAAAATGTATATTTTTAATTGCAAATTCGAGAGGGCATAATGAGTATGTGCGAAGTACATCGGGCGGAATTATGTCCCGCATATAACTGTGATATAAATGGTAGCTCTCCGAAATCAAATTACGCATAAATTTTTGCGAAATACCGCTTGTAAGCGGATATATGGGAACTATACATTTAGTACATTCCGTTTTTGAAGAAAGCTCAAATTCAGGGGAGAGAATTTCTTTGTTTTTACCTCTGATATTAACCTTTCCGTAAAAGGAATATTCACAGCCCACCCTGAAATTATTTTTAATATATTTGTTATTAAAGAATATGCACGTTGCAATTCCCGTATCGTCACGCACCAAAAGCTTGTAATAGGTAAGTCCCTTCCGTACAAAATGCTCCGTTACGGGTGAAACTACAATTGCATTAACACAGTGATAGCTTCCGTTTTCAATATCAAAAATTTTAGAAACCTTTGTTCTGTCCTCAAAACGCACGGGAAAATGCGTTAATAAATCCCAAATGGTAAAAACGCCAAGGCGAAGCAATTGCTTCGCCTTGGCGTCGCCTATTCCTTTAAGTGACCTTATATCAGTTTCCATAGGGTTTAACACTTAGCATCACCTTATTCAACAGAAACAATGTAGTAATACACACTCTGACCGCCGTTTGCAATGAGTACGTCTGCATCGGGGAAAGCTTCCTCAACTGCATCGGCAATTTTCTGTGCATCCTCCTCAGTTTCATCAGCACCGTAATAAAGAGTTATGATTTCACTGTCCTCGTCAGCAATTTTTGAAACGAGGTTAAGAGTTGATGTGAAAATATCATCGTCTGCAGAAAGAATATGTCCTGAAGAAACACCGATAATATTTCCCTCACGGATTTTCATCCCGTCAATTTCAGTATCCTTTACGGCATGTGTAACACTGCCGCTGACAACTGTACCGAGTGCCTTTTGCATTTTCTGCGTATTTTCCTCAATTCCTGCGGCAGGTGAAAAAGACATCATTGCACAAATTCCCTGGGGAATAGTGGTTGACTCTATAACAATTACCTTGCATTGGGCAATCTGCGCTGCCTGCTGTGCCGCAAGAACAATGTTTTTATTATTGGGAAGGACAAATACTGTGTCGGCATTTGCATCCTCTATCGCCGCCAGAATGTCATCAGTGCTCGGATTCATTGTCTGACCGCCGTGAATAATGTTTGTTACACCAAGCTCACGGAATGTGTTTACAAGACCGTCGCCGTTTGCAACTGATACAACGGCAATCTCCTTATGCTCGGACGGAGCTTTTTTCGAATTGTTGCCATCTGCTAAAAGGTCAGTATGCTGCTCCCTCATATTTTCAATTTTAATATTTACCATTTCACCGAGCTTTACAGCCTGCTCAAGTACGAAACCGGGGTGATTGGTATGAATGTGAACCTTAACAATATCATCCTCATCAATTACAATCATACAATCGCCCTTAGGCTCAATTGCGGCACGCATTTTTGCCGCAGAGGTCTGTGCGTTGTATTTATTTATAATAAATTCGGTACAGTAGGCAAATTTAATATCCTCTGTGCTGATAGTGCTCTGCGCAGGTTTAGAAGAAACTGCAGAAGCCGTTTCTTTATCGGTAAGCTCAACGAGCTTTCCGTTTATCGCTGAAAGAAATCCTTCAAAAATAAACACAAGCCCCTGACCGCCGGCATCAACAACCCCTGCCTGCTTAAGCTGGGGGAGCATTTCCTGAGTTTTGGCAAGTGCTGTGCACATATCGGTGTAAACAGTTTTCAAAAGCTCTCCTGCATCGTCACCCTCATAGCGCTCGGCGCTTTCTGCCGCCGCACGTATAACTGTAAGGATTGTACCTTCAGTAGGCTTCATAACTGCGCCGTATGCAGTATCACATCCGCCACGAAGAGCCAAAGCAAGAGCTTTTGCATCAATACTGTCGCCTGCCTGGATTTTTTTTGAAATTCCACGGAAAATCTGTGAAAGAATTACGCCTGAATTACCCCTTGCCCCACGAAGAGTTGCCTTGGCAACTAAGGCAGCAACCTCAGACACATCAGAGATTGCATCACCTTCAACATTGCGTGCGGCATTTATAAAGGTAAGCGACATATTTGTTCCCGTATCGCCATCAGGAACGGGGAATACATTGAGCGAATCAACAAATTCGCGGTTATTACTTAAATTGTGGGCACCTGATATTATCATCTTTGATAACATCGATGCATCTATAAATTTAGTCATAAAAAACCTCCGAAACGTCAGCTATTCACACGAATGCTTTCAACGAATACATTTACAGCCTTAACATCCATACCGATAAGCTCGGAAAGGCGGTATTTAACACCGTGAATAATACTTTCGCAAATCGCATTGATATTAACGCCGTACTGAACAACTATAAACATATCTACAGTGATTTCATTTTCACTGACAGATATTTTAATTCCCTTAGCAAGGTTGGAAGGTTTGAGCAGACTTACAATACCATCTTTAGGACTGCGGATAGCCATACCTACTACACCGTAGCAACTTGTGGCAATTATACCGGCTGCGTTTGCAATAACGTTGTTTGATATAGTAATACTGCCATATTGATTATCAGTTTTTACTGCCATAATAAAACCTCCTTAAATTTCTAAATTATATTATAACCCAAAAAGCGCAGCTATGTCAACATTTCTGTTTGTTTATTAGATGAAAAAGCGGTTTTATCGCTTGTAAAAAGAATAATCTGGCGCTTTTGAGACAAACTCTCCAAAAGCTCGACAGCTTTTTTGCGGCGGATATCATCATACTGCAAAAACGGCTGGTCAAGAATAAGGAAAGCGGTATCATCACCAAAAAGCATATCAATGAGCGCAAGTCTCAGCGAAAGGTAAAGCTGGTCAACCGTGCCGCCTGAAAAGAGCTCGCTTTTTCTTGGAATGTCCATATCAATTGTAAGATTGAACTGCTCGTCGCTGAAAAGACGTGTATATTTTCCTGATGTTATTGCACTGAAATATTCAGATGCTTTTTTATTTAGCACAGGGGTGAAATTGCGCTGCATTTTTTCGTGTGCAGAGTTAAGCGAATTGATCGCAAGGGTAAGGATAGATAACCTTTTTTCAAGCAATGCTTTCTTCTCATAAATGCTGTCAAGGTTTTCCTCGCTGTTTTCTGAAATCTGCATTTTAAGTGAATTAATTTTAAGCGTAAGTGAACTTAGCTTTTCCTCGGAAGCTACAGCATTTTCCTTTAACCTTTTAAGCTCGGCATCGTGTGAAAGCTTATTTTTTTCAAGCTCAGAAAGCTCGTCTTTAAGCTTTTGTATTTCAACATCAATATCACTTTCTATGTGAGTGTTTTTCGTCCTGATGCCTGAAATTATAAGTGCTACCGCTACTATAATAAAAATCAATGAAAAGGGCAGAAAAGTTACTGATAGAATAGCTGATAAAATTCCGCCAAGAATACATACATTTTTTCTTAAAATTGAAGTCTTATGGGTAGAAGTGTTTTTTTGTGATTCCTTTTCTTCAATTCGTCCCTGAAGATGTGCAATAGGGGAAAGAAAGTCGAGGAAAAGCTCATTTTCGTAATTTTTCTTTGTTTCATCTACGCTTTTTTGCATACGGGGAAGAATTGCCTGAGCATCCTCAAGCTCTGAAAGCTTTGCAAGATAAATTGCACGTTTTTTTTCAAGGTCTGCAATTTGCGTATTTATTTGTGAAAGTGTTCCGCCGACACCACGCAAGGGCTTGATTTCACGCCGTGCGTTTTCGAGGATTTTTATTGCCTTTTCAAAGCTTACATTTTCATCTCCGCCGGCGCTGATATTTGAAAGCTTTTGTACAATTTCTTCATTTGTGCCGCAAAACACCGTTGAAAGCTGTTTAAGGCAGAGAGTTTTTGAAAAAGTATCACTGCCTATACCGATAATTTCCTCGGGCATAGAGGAAAGCTCCTGCCCCGTAAGGGCATTATAGACACGAAGGGTATCCTGCTTCTTAACAGTGCCTGCCTTTCGGTAGATTGTTATATCCTCACCACTTGTAAGATGAAGTGTTAACTTACCCTCGCACACACCGCCGTCCCAGGGGGTATATTTTTCACGCAGTGATGCACTTTTTCCACGGTTGTCGCCAAAACCGTATAGCATTGCGTATATAAAGCTCATTATTGTGCTTTTTCCGCTTTCATTATCGCCAAGAATAACGTTTAATCCGCCATCAAGGTTTATTGTCTTATCTTTGAATTTTCCGAAAGAAATAATCTCAAGGGACTTAATTATCATAACGCACCTCCTAAACGCCCTGAAAGTGCGTCAAGTCCTGCCTTTGCGGCTAAAAGAAAATCTTCTTCACTTTGGCAGTTTTCTCTTAATTCACGAAGAAAGGCACCTCTTATACTTTCTTCTTTTTCCAGTTCTTCGATAATATAGCTCTGGGAGGTTTCGTCTGTGATTTCAAGATGGAACGCATACGGCTTTAACTCGTTTTCAATAAATTCACTGCTGAAACCTTTGTCGTCATAATAATCACCCATAAATGTAATACGGAAAAAATCTGTATCGTTAAGCATTTCTTTTGCAGAGGTTATAATTTCGTAGGCACTTTTCCCGCTTATATCAAAGAGAAGATTATGGTATTTTCTTTTTGTAAGAGAAATGGGTGTGACAATTGTTTTTTCATCTGTAATTTCTGCATAAATAAAGCCTGTTATGCCATCATCATTAAATTTATGTCCTTCGGGTGTACCGGGATATGCACACTTAATTTTATTTATATCAAAAACTTCTCCGTTATGAATATGTCCGAAAGCCGCATAATTACATGGGAGAGAGGAGAGAACCTCTTTTTTTATAATGTTATAATCACTACCCATAACAAGGTCGCCGTGAAGACACAGAATGTTAACCTTGCTCTCATCAAAACTGCATTCAGAAAACGAAGGAGTTATGGAAGAGGTGCTATAGGATTTGCCCCAGATTACAGCCCCTTTATCCCGAAGAGTAAAAGAATGTTCAAAGCAAGGGAAAATATGTACGTTTTCAGAAAAATAATCCTGTTTTGAAAATGGTGACTGTGTACACATATAATCATGATTTCCGCAAACAATAAAAACCTCAATGGGTGAGAGTGAGGAAAGGACATTCCTTACAAAATCACAATCAGCCTTTGAGGGTGTAGGTATGTCAAACAAATCACCGCAAATTAAAAGTGCATCTGCCGCCTTTTCTTTACAAAAATTTGCAATAAGGGAGAGTGCATCACGAATTTCTTCACTGCGCATTGCAGCTTTTTCTGTGCTAAGCCCCTGACAGGGGGCACCGATATGTAAATCTGCACAATGAACTATCTTTAATGGCATAGCTTCATCCTCCGAAAAAATCATTGAAAAAAGAGATTATTAATGGTATACTCTTACTTAAGTCTTGCTACAAGGCGGCATATAGGCTTACCCTGCTGGGAAAACTTTTCTTCATATTCGGTCATAATATTGCCCTCAAAACCACTGTTGTGAAGGTCATATGTAACATCTGAAAGAGAAAAACCGTTTTCAGGGAAACTTTCAAGGGAAAAATCAAAAAGCTCTCTGTTATCTGTTTTAAAACAGATTTCACCGCTGTCTTTAAGAATTCTTTTGTAAATTTCCAGAAATCCCCCGTGTGTGAGACGTCTTTTAGCATAACCCTTTTTCGGCCATGGGTCGCTGAAATTAAGGTAAATTCTGTCAACCGATTTATCGGGGAAGGTTTCGCCGAGGTACTCAAAATTTCCACGCATAAAACGCAGGTTTTCAAGCTCTGCACTTACGGCTTTTTCCATTGCAAGTACGATTACGTTTGAAACCTTTTCAATTGCTATGTAGCGTATATCGGGATTATAGAGTGCGGTTTTTGTTATAAAATTCCCTTTACCGCATCCAATCTCTATATGCAGGCGATGACCCTGCACGTAGCTTTTTGCAGAGTCATCATATTTCTGAAGTGATAAATTGCTGCACGCCTCAAGCCTTTCCTCAAGGTGGCTGCGTGTCCTCATTCTCATTTTAATTGTCCTTTCCGCCCTTGGCGTAAACTTTATCACGACCGCTTATCTTTCCGTACATTTCTACGATTTTAAACTTTATTTCAAACGGAAGATTGCCGCCACTGCTTTGTGCAGTAATCAGGTCGTAGCTGTCTTTATCAAGCATTGATTGAAGCTTTGCACTAGCCTCATCGCTGTTTGTTGTTCCGTCAACAAAACAAAGAGGGGGAAAGAGAACGCACCACCAGTTTTTTCCCTCTGCTTTACCCAGTTTTACACGTACGGCATCATAAGAACCTGCAGGAAGGGAAATATTATTATAGTGCTTTGTCGGAAATTTAAATTTCCCGTACTCAACATCCACATTATAGTCATAACCGTTTTCACGTACAATGCTTTGTGCAATGCTTTTATATATATCAAGATTTTGTGCGACGTCAGCTTTTTTTGTAAAGTCATTTTGACTATGCTCCAAAAGCGCATCACGAACCTTTAATTTTAAAATCTGGTCATAATCAGTATCACTGTTGGCAATTACGTGAAGCCTTACAATCTTTTGTGAGATTTGTGAGCTTACATTTGTCGAATATCCTATCAGAATAAGCAGTACCAATAGTGAAACTGCAATTGTTGTAAAAAATTTTTTCATTGGGCAACACCTCATATGAAAGTATTACCGCAACAAAGAAATTTTATACAGGAGAGCAAATATAAACTGTTTTGTATTTTTTCCACAGTTCATTTTTTGCGTGGCGTGCCTCATCATATGTGCGGAAAATTCCAAACACAGTAGGACCACTGCCACTCATCTGTGCCTTTATGGCACCAAGCTGGGTGAGCTGCTCTTTAAGTGAGGATAAAACGGGATGCTCCGCTATACTGACCTCTTCTAAAACATTTCCCATACCGCTTGCAATAGTGTCAAGGTTGCCGTCGTGAAGTCCTCTTATAATTGCCTGCGTATCGGGACGGGCGTAATCAGAGCAGGAGTCGATTTTTTCATAAACAGTTTTTGTACTGATTGAAAAAGACGGTTTTACAAGCACAATACTGCATTTTGGAATTTTGGGAAGTGAAGAAAGCTTTTCCCCAATTCCTTCTGCAAGGCGTGTCCCGCCTAATATGCAGTATGGAACATCAGCACCGATATTTACACCGATTGCGCAAAGCTCTTTAAGAGAAAGCTTCGTTCCAAAAAGTGTGTTCATAGCTTTAAGAACTGCCGATGCATTACTGCTTCCCCCGGCAAGACCTGCCCCGACGGGGATGCGTTTTAAAATGTTTATGCTGACACCTGCCTCGATGCCGGTATACTTAAAAAATTCTTCTGCAGCCTTATATGCTAAATTATTATTATCAATCGGAAGATAGGGAAGATTTGTTGAAAGCTCTATCCCGTGCTTTATCTGAGTTACGGTAACGATGTCAAAAACCGATACAGTCTGCATTACCATCTGTACGTCGTGGTAGCCGTTATCCTTTTTACCGAGCACATCAAGAGACAAATTAATTTTTGCAAATGATTTTGCAACAGTTTTTTTCATAATACACCTCGAAAATAGTCTTCTATTTATTATAATTCAAAATAATAAAAAAAGCAATAGAATTTTATCAAAAGGAGAGAAAGCAATGTTTTATATAGGATGTCATCTTTCTGCATCAAAAGGATTTACACATATGGCAAAGGAGGCAAAGAGCATAGGGGCAAACACATTTCAGTTTTTTACACGAAATCCCCGTGGCTTTGCCGCAAAGGATATTGATGAAAATGATGTCAAGGAATTTTTACAGTTTACAAAGGAAAATAATTTCGGCAAAATCCTTGCACACGCTCCGTATACACTAAATCCATCTTCCGCAGACGAAAAGGTACGTGACCTCGCCTTGAGGATAATGGAGGATGATATGGCACGTATGGAATATATTCCG
>JAZRQT010000152.1:0-3260 GCA_045650105.1 Clostridia bacterium
CCCTTTGCAATAGCCTCACTGCTTTTAACACTTATATTATTATCACGTGTACTTTTATAATTCATAATATCATTTCCTTACTTTACTACTATGTTAACAAGCTTTCCGGGAACGGCAATAACCTTTACTATTTCCTTGCCGTCAATCAGCGCCTTTACCTCATCATTTTCCATTGCAGCCTCCTGCATACCGTCACGGTCAAGGTTAGCATCTATTACCATCTTCGCCTTTACCTTGCCGTTAAGCTGCACCACTATCTCAACTGTGGAGTCGATGAAGAGCGCTTCATCATACTCTACCCACTTGCCGTTTGAAAGAACTTCGCCGAAGAGTTGGCTATAAAGCTCTTCCGTCATATGCGGTGCAAAGGGGTTAAGAAGTGTAAGAAGAGTCTTATACTCAGCCTTATTCACACTGCCAACCTCGTAAATCTTGTTTACAAGTGTCATCAGCGCTGCAATAGCCGTATTAAACTTCA
Source organism: Clostridia bacterium (assembly GCA_045650105.1). GTDB lineage: Bacteria > Bacillota > Clostridia > UMGS1883 > UMGS1883 > UMGS1883. The sequence continues at coordinate 479 of JAZRQT010000152.1, forward strand.
TACTTTCAATATCGTTTGAAACCTTCTTTATTGTCTTATGCATACTGCTTGAGAGTTCATCACTGTAGCTGTCACCATCAACAAGCTTTGTATGAAGCTCCCATACTCTGTCAAGAAATCTCTTACATCCCTTCATACTGCTTTCGTTCCAGGGGGCCGCCTGCTCATAGTCACCCATAAAGAGAACATATGCCCTCAAAACGTCTGCACCGTATACATCAACAACATCGTTGGGGTCAACAACGTTACCCTTACTCTTACTCATTTTTTCACCGTCAGGTCCTAAGATAAGTCCCTGCGCAGTTCTCTTTGCGTACGGCTCACTTGTGGGAACAAGACCTAAATCATAGAGGAACTTGTGCCAGAAACGTGAGTAAATCATATGCCTTGTAACGTGCTCCATACCGCCGTTGTACCAGTCAACATTCATCCAGTAGGAAAGTGCCTCCTGCGACGCAAATTCCTTATCATTCTTCGGGTCGCAGTAACGGAGGAAATACCATGAAGAGCCTGCCCACTGCGGCATTGTATCTGTTTCTCTTCTTGCCTTACCGCCGCATTTGGGGCAAGTGCAGTTAACAAACGACTCAATTTTTGCAAGGGGGCTTTCACCGTCTGAGCCCGGCTCAAAATTATCTACGGGGGGAAGTCTTAACGGAAGCTCCTCATAGGGAACTGCCACCATACCGCATTTATCACAGTGAACAATCGGGATAGGCTCACCCCAATATCTCTGGCGGTTAAATGCCCAGTCCTTCATCTTATACTGTATTCCCTTTTCGCCACAGCCTTTTTCGCCGAGGATATCAAGCATCTTTTTAATTGCTTCCTGCTTTGTCTTGATACCGTTAAGTGCGCCTGAATTAACCATTTCGCCGTCACCCGTGTAGGCTTCCTTTGAAATGTCGCCGCCCTTTATAACCTCCATAATATCAATACCAAACTTCTTAGCAAAGTCATAGTCACGGCTATCGTGTGCAGGTACTGCCATAATAGCACCCGTACCGTAACCCATCATTACATAGTCAGAAATATAAACGGGGATTTCCTTTTCTGTTATGGGGTTAATTGCTGTTAAACCGTCAATTTTCACACCCGTCTTGTCTTTAACAAGCTGTGTACGCTCAAACTCACTCTTCTTTGCACACTCCTTTTTATATGCATCAAGCTCTGCAAAGTTTTTGATAGAGTCCTTATATTTTTCAATGATAGGATGCTCAGGCGCAATTACCATAAATGTAACGCCGTAGAGTGTATCGGGACGTGTTGTGTAAACACGGAGCTTTTCATCATTTTCCTTGATTGAGAAGTCAACAAACGCACCCTCTGACCTTCCTATCCAGTTCTTCTGCTGAAGAACTATATTGGGAAGATAATCAACAGTTTCGAGACCCTCAAGAAGCTTGTCGGCATACTCTGTAATTCTTAAGTACCATACTTCCTTTGTCTTCTGCACAATATCACTGTGGCAGATGTCGCACTTTCCGCCCTGAGAGTCCTCGTTCGAAAGGACAACCTTACAGCTCGGGCAATAGTTTACAAGGGTTGTATCACGGAACACAAGACCCTTTTCAAACATTTTGAGGAAAATCCACTGTGTCCATTTATAATAACCCTCGTCCGTTGTATCAACAACTCTTGACCAGTCAAAGGAGAAGCCAACCCTTTTAAGCTGACTTGTAAATTTAACTATATTGTTGTCAGTAACCACTCTAGGATGTACACCCGTTTTAATAGCAGTGTTTTCCGTAGGAAGACCGTATGCGTCAAATCCAATCGGGAAAAGAACGTTGTAGCCCTCAAGTCTTCTCTTTCTCGCTACAACCTCAAGTCCTGAATATGCCTTTATATGACCTACGTGCATACCGCTTCCCGAAGGGTACGGAAATTCAACAAGGGCGTAGAATTTCGGTTTTTCTGAATTATTCTCCGCCTTGAAGGAATTATTATCCTCCCAGTATTTTTGCCATTTTTCTTCAATCTGTTTAAAATTATATTCCATAATATATCTTTTCCTTTCTGAAAGGTCAATTTTCATCTATAAGTTCAAGCTCAATCTGTTGTGCATCTGCCCACAAATTATCAAGACCGTAAAAATCACGCATCTGTGTACTGAAAATATGGAGCATCACTCCGCCAAAATCAAGGAGTGCCCAATCGGGATTTTTCATTCCCTCTGTGCGCACGGGTGCAGAGCCTTCCTTTGCCATTTCTTCTGTCGCCGCCTCATACAGTGCGTGCATCTGCGCAGGAGAGCCTGCAGAGCATATTACAAAATAATCGGCAATTATTGTTGCACCGCCAAGGTCGAGGGCGATAATATTACGTGCCCTTTTCATATCAAGAATTTTTGCAAGTTTATGAACCTTTTCTAAATCTGTCAAGCCTTTTTCCTCCTATGCTCTATAAGATAATTCAGTGCGTGCACAGAATCGGGATGAATTAGCGTCCCTTTCCTGATTACGTGCTTTATTGAGCAGCCTATCGCATAGATAAGTGCTTCATCAACATCAATTTCTGCAAGTCGCCGTATTTCGTTTGATTGCTCAAGCTCACGCCCCGGCTCCGTCATATCGGCTATATAAATAAGCTTTTCAAGAGGTGTCATATTCTCCCTTGCGGTAGTGTGATAATAAATGGCATCAAGTATTTCGTGGTCATCCACTGCGTAATCCTTAAATGCCACTGCTGCACCTAAATATGCGTGTATGAGCGCACGCTCCTTCTTTGCAAGCTCGTCAAGCGTGACACCGTATTTTGCACAAATCGCAGAAAACTCCTC
>JAZRQT010000153.1:0-7316 GCA_045650105.1 Clostridia bacterium
CACGGTGAGTGCCGCGCGAGCGTAAGCCCTTACTTCGCAGGAGAATGTTTTTGCAAAAAACTTCTTCTGCGAGATGATGGCATTGCCATCATCATTTGGGTTGTTTGCCGATGTATGCAAGTATACCACCGTCAACATAAAGAATGTGTCCGTTTACTGCGTTTGAAGCCTCAGATGCAAGGAATACTGCAGGACCAACGAGTTCTTCGGGGTCAAGCCATCTTCCTGCAGGTGTTTTTGCACAGATGAAGCTGTCAAAGGGATGACGGCTGCCATCGGGCTGAGTTTCACGAAGGGGAGCAGTCTGCGGTGTAGCAATGTAACCGGGTCCAATACCGTTACACTGAATGTTAAATTCACCGTACTCAGAGCAGATGTTTCTTGTGAGCATCTTAAGACCGCCCTTTGCAGCTGCATATGCAGATACAGTCTCTCTGCCAAGCTCACTCATCATAGAGCAGATGTTTATAATCTTACCTGCGCCCTTTTTAAGCATAGAAGGTATAACTGCCTTTGAAACAATGAAAGGAGCGTTAAGGTCAACATCAATAACCTGTCTGAATTCGCTAGCCGACATTTCGTGCATAGGAATTCTCTTGATAATACCTGCATTGTTTACAAGAATATCAATAACGCCAACTTCTGCTTCAATCTTAGCAACCATTGCATTTACAGCATCTTCATCAGTTACGTCACATACATAACCCTTTGCATCGATACCGTCTGCCTTATAAGCTTCGAGTCCTTTATCAACAAGCTCCTGCTTGATGTCGTTAAATACAACCTTTGCACCTGCGTTTGCAAGACCCTTTGCAATTGCATAGCCGATGCCGTAGCTTGCACCTGTTACAAGTGCAACTTTTCCGTCAAGTCTGAACATAATATTTTCCTCCTTACAGTAAATCCTTTGTTTCAATATGGTCCATATCGGTGAACTCCTGATTTTCACCACACATAGCCCAGATGAATGAATATGCCTTTGTACCAACACCGCTGTGGATAGACCAACTGGGGGAGATAACAGCTTCTTCATTATGCATAATGATGTGTCTTGTTTCTGTGGGTTCGCCCATCATATGGAATACAGCATCATTTTCACCCATATCAAGGTAGAGATAAACTTCCATACGTCTGTCGTGTGTATGAGAGGGCATTGTGTTCCAGTTTGAACCGGGCTCAAGCTGAGTAAGACCCATGGAAAGCTGACAGCTCTTCATTACTTCAGGGTGGATGTACTGATTGATAACTCTCTTGTTACAATCTTCTACGCTACCGCAGGGAACTTTCTTTGCCTTTGTAATATCAATTTTAACTGTGGGGTATGTAGCGTGAGCAGGACAGGAAGAAATGTAGAACTTTGCAGGATCTTCTGTGTCACAGCTTTTGAATGTGATTTCCTTGTTGCCCATACCGATATAGATACCGTCACGGGGATTCATTTCATATTCAACACCGTCAATCGTGATAATACCCTTACCACCGATATTGATACAACCCATTTCACGGCGCTGAAGGAAATATTCTGCAGCGAGTTCTTTACCTGCTTCGAGCTTAAGCTCTTGGAATACGGGCATAGCACCTGCTGTGATGATTCTGTCAATATGGCTGTAAACCATTCTTGTGTTGTCCTTTGTGAAGAGGTTCGCAATGTGAAATTCCTCTCTGAGTCTTTCTGTGGTATAGTGTTTTGCGTCTTTTGCGTTTGATGCCTGTCTAACTTCCATTTTACTAAAATCCTCCTTTATATAATTACCAAATACTTCAATCTGTGTTAATGCCGCCCAAGAAAGCGGATAAGAAACCTGCTTGAAGTTTACAAGCTTAATAAATGTGGTTTCCCTTGCCTCAAAAGAAAGGGACTGACCGTCTGCGGTTTCCTGAAACTCGGCTGTTTCAATGCTTCCGTCAGAAAACTCAACATCAATGTTTTTCCAGTATGTATCGTGCGGAAAGTCTGCACGAAGATAAAATACAATCTTATCAACCAAAACCTTGCCACCAAAAGCGAGCAGAAATTCCAAATCCTCACGTGCGCCGCCTGCCCATGAATGGTAGGGGAATAGGCCGTGTGACTCGTTATGAATTACGCCGTCAATTGCATTGCGTGCATAAAAGCAGGGGTTTTCCCTTGTAACAAAGTTAGCCGATGCATGAGGGAACGACCTCGATTTTCCGTGAATATCGTGTGAGTTAAGCGATATTTTTCTGTAGGAATAAGCTTCTTCATCACTTACCTCACGTGCTGAGATAATATGCCTGTCACCCGAAAAAGCATCGGGAGCATAGCAACCCTCAAGAACGGATTTTCCGGGGATAACAAACTCAAAGCTTTTTCCCGGACAGTAGATTATACTTTCCTCAAGTGTCTCGTCGAATTTTACTGCAATAAAGGTATCTGTGTTGCTTCCTACACGAATGGAGTCACCGTCATTATACACTGCGTCATAATTAAGTGAAACACTTTGTCCCTGTGCAGAAGTCAGCACTTCCTTATTTTTGTCAAGAACCTTAAGAGTAAGCAAAATCCCACCTCCTAATTTATATTATAAATAAATTATACCATATAAATATTGCAATGTTATTGCAATATTTAATGTTTTTGTTGCAAATCTCACCAAAACAGTTTAGAGTTTCCTTTGAGAAACTAATTCCCTGACACTTTTTCTTGACTAAACAAAAATTTTGGTGTAAATTATAAGTTAGAAAATTTACAATTTGTTAAACAATTTCGTCAAACTATATTGTATAATAGGTGTAACAGAGAATTTTACGGGAGGGAAAACAATGACAGACGCTATCAATGCCGTTGAGATAAAAAATCTCACAAAGCTTTACGGCGCAAACAAAGCCCTTAATGATATTTCTTTCAGTGTTAAAAAAGGTGAAATTATGGGCTTTCTCGGACCTAACGGTGCGGGAAAAAGTACGACAATGAATATTGTTACGGGTTGTATCAGCGCAAATTCGGGAAATGTATCGGTTTGCGGATGCGACGTGCTGGAAAACCCTAAAATTGTAAAGGGGAAGATTGGTTATTTACCTGAAAATCCTCCGCTTTATTTTGATATGACCATTGGGGAATATCTTGATTTTGTTTACGAGCTTAAGAAGGTTAAAAACAATAAAAAACAGCATATTGCCGAGGTTATGGAGCTTGTAAAAATCTCCGATATGAAAAACAGAATGATTAAAAACCTTTCAAAGGGTTATAAGCAGAGAGTAGGTCTTGCCCAGGCGCTTATAGGAAACCCCGAGGTTTTAATCCTTGACGAGCCTACAGTTGGTCTTGACCCCAAACAGATTATTGAAATCCGTAATGTTATCAAGGAAATTGGAAAGCAGAGGACAATTATCCTCAGCACGCATATTCTTCAGGAGGTTGAGGCGGTGTGCGACAGTGTGACGATTATTTCCCACGGTAAGATTGTTGCACAAAACACTATTGAAGGTCTTGAAGAAGAGGCGGGCGGAAAGGATAAATATATCCTGAGAGTCATTGGTAATAAGGAAAAGGCGAGAGTGCTCCTTAGAAATATGGAGGGTGTTGCCGATGTCAGAATTGCCGAAAACAAAGAGGAAAATACGGCAAGCTTCTTTGTAGAGCAGCTTCCGGGATGTGATATAAGGACATCTCTTACAAAGGCATTTTCTGATGCAGGTATGGCTATAGCGGAGCTTCGCTCGGCAAGCCTCAGTCTTGAAGAGATATTTATTAAGCTGACAAATACTGCGGCAGTAGAAGAGGAAACAGAGGAAATTCCTGCTCCTGATGAAACTATAGCTGAAACTGCTGCAGAAGAAGTGCAAACAGAAGAAGTACAGACAGAAAAAGCAGAGGAGGCACAGGAAAATGAAAGCAATATTTAAAAAAGAATTTAAAAACTATTTTCTTTCGCCCGTAGGATACATATTTGTAGGTGTATTTATGGCACTGGCATCAATGTTTTTTGCAAGCGGTATCCTCTCAACGCAGCAGGCAGATATAAGTCTGATGTTTTCTGATATTAATGTAATTTATCTTTTCCTTGCATCACTTCTTACTATGAGGCTTCTTGCAGAGGAAAAGAATAAGAAGACGGACCAGCTACTTCTTTCTTCGCCCGTAAGCATTACGGAAATTGTTCTGGGTAAATATTTTGCGGCTATGGCAGTTTTCGGGGTGACAATACTGCTCTCCTTTATATTTCCGGCAATTATGTTTGCTTTTGGTGAGCCTTCGCTCAGCGAGGTTATTGGCTCCTACATTGGCTTTGTTCTTTTGTGGGGTGCGTTTATCTCAATCGGTGTATTTATTTCATCACTGACAGAAAGTCAGATGATTGCGGGTGTATTCACATTTGCAAGTCTTCTTCTCATATACTTTATTTCCTGGTTTGAGGCAAGCGTGCAAAACGAGCTTGCAAAAAAGGTTATTGACTGCTTCTCGCTTTTAAGCAGGTACAGTGAATTCCAGAGCGGTATTTTGAATATTGAAAACATTATCTATTATCTCAGCTTTATTTTTGTATTCCTTTTCCTCACAGTAAGGGTAATAGATAAAAGACGTTATAGCTGATAGGAGGTAGATAACTATGAAAAGAATTAAGCTTAAAATGGGAATTACCTCGGCAGTTATTACGGCAGTAGTACTTGCGTGTATAATCGTTTTCAACTCAATTGTTGCAATCATTGCCGATAAGCATCCCCTTAAAATAGACCTTACAAGAGATAAGGTTTACGAGTTTTCACAGCAGACAAAGGATGTAATGAAAAGCCTTGACACGGATATAGTTGCATATGCCCTTATTCCCGAGGGAACGCAGGGAGAGTATATTGATTATATCAAGGAATATCTTGATAAGTACAGAGTGCTTAGTGAAAACTTTGAGGTTCAATATATTGACCCCTATGAAAACCCGTCCTTTATGAATGGATATACAGACGGTGAAACGCAGGCGCAGGTAGGCTCTGTAATAATCGAGTGCGGTGATAAGTATGAAATCATAAACTTTAACGAGATTTATACGCAGAACAGCTTTACCGGTGCAATACAGATTGATATGGAAAAAAAGGTTACCAATGCGGTAATGACAGTGACGGGAGAGCTTTCAGGTGCAAGTGTATACTTTACAACGGGACACAGTGAATATAGCGGACAAAACCTTAAGGCGGCACTTTCTGCCGAGGGGTACAAGTGCGCTGACATAAATATCAGTATGGAGGAAATTCCCGAGGATGCAGCAATAATTTTCAGCGCCGCACCGATGGCAGATTTTACTGCTGAGGAAAGAGATGCACTTGATAAATATATTGACAAGGGCGGAAAGTTTGTGCTTTTCGCAACGCCCGGTATGCAGCCTATGGAAAGAATTGATGCGTACCTTGAAGAATGGGGTATAAAGCTTAATTACGACTATGTAATAGAGCTTGACCAAAACAGTGCACTTGCATCAGGTACGGGTATGCCTATTCCTGCCGCTAAAATGAAGGAGCACGCAATTACAACAAATCTTCTTTCGTCAAAATCACCGCTTATAATGCCCGACTCAATGAGTATGCAGGCTATAAAGAGCGCAAACAGCGCAGTTGTAAGCAAGCTTTTGCAGACATCTGATAAATCATACGGAAAGAAAAATATTCAATCTACAACAATTGAAAAGGAAGATGGCGATTACGAAGGCCCGCTTTGCCTTGCAGCAGTTTCAGAAACAATCAAGGACGATGTTAAATCGTCTGTAACGGTTATAGGCTCGCTCGCATCGGCAGAGCTTGGAGGAGTTCTTACAGAAAAAGCATATCTTAACGGCGATTTTGTGCTTAATACAGTAAGCTATCTTTGCGGCACGCAAAGCTCAGGCTCTATAAGGGCGAAGGAAATCAGTGCACAGACTATGACGATGACGCAAAATCAGGTTGTAGTATCTGCACTTCTTCTCCAGTATGCACTTCCGCTTGTGATAATCCTTATTGGTCTTATTGTATGGCTCAGAAGGAGATATAAGTAATTATGAAAAAAAGTATCAAATCTCTTATTTTGGCGGTTCTGGTATTGCTTGTTTTGGGCGGAGGATATTTCCTTGCAGTAAAGTGGGAGCCTGCACCAAAAGAGGAAGAAGAAAAGCTGCCTCAAAGCACTACTCAGTATATTCTTGATGAAGAGATAGAAAATATTGAATATGCACAGTTTAATAACGAAGGAAAAAGCTATATTATACGTAATGGGGAAGAAGCCTCAATAGAAGGCTACAAAAGTCACATTATTGATGAAAATGCCCTTTCCTCCGCACTTTACAATGTGTGCAATGTTGCAATAAGCCGCAAAATTGAAAACAAGGATTTTGCCCTTTCAGATTACGGTCTTGATAATGAGGGAAAGAGCCTTGTATTAAAGCTTAAGGACGGTACACAAAAAAAGCTTGTTATCGGTAACAGTGCGAATTTTGAGGGTGAGTATTACGCAAGGCTTGACGATACAATATGCACGATAAGTCAGTACGAGGCTCAGGCGATACTCAAAAATCCTGATGATTACCGCCACTATGACATATGCACAATTGATAATACAAGTATTACGGAATATGAAATAAAAAAGGGTGCGCAGACAATTTTTGCAGTGCATTTTGATGAAGAGAGCAGTAATGCCGAAATTGGTATGGCAGGCTACAAAATGACCTATCCCTATAAAGGGGTAATAGCGTCAAGTGATAAAATAAATGCAATTGCCGAAAAGCTAACCTCGCTGAGCGCAGTAACGATTGTGGAGGAAAATCCGAAAAACCTGGCTTCGTATGGACTTGATGCGCCATACACCCTCACCGTTAAGGATGCAAACGGAAAAGTAACCGTCAAAATGGGCGATTACGCCGGTGATAACACCGTATATGTTATGCAGGGTGATTTGCCCATTGTGTATACTGCCGAGTGTCCTTTCTATGAAATTGTGAAGGAGGCAAAGGCGCAGGATTATATAGACCGACTTATCCATATTTTCAATATTGAAAACGTGTCGGGTATAACCATCAGCGCAGAGGGAAAAAGCTATGAACTTTCCATCACGAAAAAGGGCGAGGATGAATATAGCTACAAAATCAACGGAAAGCACAGCGCAGAAAAGAATTTTAAGGCTATATATCAGAAGATTATCGGTGTTACAGCTGCAGAGTTCAGTCAAAGCCAGGTTTCCGGCACAGAAAAATGCACAATAACCTTTAATTTTACTGACGGCAGTAAAAAGGCGTTTAAATACTGTACCTATGATGAAAGATATTCTATCGTAAAGGCAAATAACGGTATGACGTGTCTGACACTGACAAAAAATCTTGATGAAATTATAGAAG
>JAZRQT010000154.1:0-3486 GCA_045650105.1 Clostridia bacterium
GGAAGATTGGGGCACGTTTCGCAGTGGAAAATCTTAGACTTTCTGTTTCCTATATATACTTGTATCTGCTCACTCTCTTCCCTTTTTTCAAAAGCCTCCCCTGCGGCATTATAAACTTCTTTTCCGTCAGCTATTAAAACCACTGTTCCGTCTGTGTCACATCTTAAAATCTCTGCACCGCTCTTTTCTATACGCTCCAAAGTCTCTTTGTGTGGATGTCCGTAGGAATTCCCGCTCCCCGATGAAATTACTGCAACACTTGGGGATACCTTATTTAGAAATTCCACCGACGATGCGTAGCGGCTTCCGTGGTGTGCCACTTTTAAAATATCGGCATTTATGTTATCACCATTTTTTATAAGCTCTGCCTCAACGGAGCGTTCTGCATCACCCGTATAAAGAGCTGTTACATCACCATATTTTACTGTAAGCACAAGCGAATTATCATTAGAATTTCCAAAATCCTTTCGTGGCGACAAAAATTCCAGCTTGAACGGACCTACATCATACTCTATTCCAATATCGGGAATATATGGCGTTATTTCCTTATTTATAAGAACATCTACAAATCTCTCAAAAAAATAGGAGGTGGTTGTTTCTCCATTAAGATATACATTTCCTACATCCACACTTGAAAGAACTGCCGCCGCACCTCCCATATGGTCCTCGTGCGGGTGCGTACCAATAAAGCAGTCAAGATAGTCTATGCCTAAATTTGAAAGATATTCACATATAATACTCCCGCTTTCCCTTGTTCCCGCATCAATCATAATATTAGTATCACCGCTGCGGATTAATGCACAGTCAGCCTGCCCTACATCTATAAAATGAAACTGCGCCGTTTCTAAAGCTTTGTCCTCATTCGCACGGTCTGTGTGATTTCCACTGTATGTACAAGATGTAAAAAGCAGGATAATAAGAAGGATACAAGAAATCAATTTTCTTTTTTGCATATATTACCTCTCCTGTATTCAAAAAAGCCTGACAACATGGTCAGGCTTTGAAAGCTATTCTGCAAAATTTGCTGCAACAAGATTTGCCAGTTCACTAACTGCCGCCTCTTCATCTGCACCGTCTGCAATCAATGTAACCCGCATTCCACGTGTTACCCCTAAAGACAAAACACCGAGCAGGCTTTTTGCATTGACTCTGCGCTCGTCCTTCGAAATCCAAATTCCCGAAGAAAATTCGTTCGCCTTCTGTATGAAAAATGTTGCAGGACGCGCATGCAATCCAACTTGATTCTGCACAATAATCTCTTTAGAAATCATAAAATGCAAGCTCCTTATCAAAATACTGTTTCTCTTAGTATACAGCTTTTTTTGCAAATAGTCAACTAAATTTTAACGAAATTTATTTAATACGCCTTTTAAATATCACTTTTTTATAAAAAATCATCATTTTGTGCAATTTACACAAAAAAAGCTTTATTTTAATATTCAATTTTTATAGTTTAAATATTGAAATTTGTCAAAAAATCAGTTATTATATAGATGTACCGAAAAGGTACTTAAACTTTTTTCATTTTCCCTCCTTTTAGTGGCAGACGGTTTATCTTGTCTGTCATCTTTTTTTGTCTTTTTTTTGGGATTTTTTTTGCATAACTCCTCTTTTGCGGGCATATATTCGTTTTGTAAGGAGGATGAATTATGGAAATAAATATTAAAAATGAAAATTTATCCGTATGCAGCGGTGTATGCCGCACAAAAAACAATTTTACTACAGAAACGGATGTTATAGTCCCCGACAGTAAACCTGATATATTAAAGGTGCTTCAGCTCAGTGCACGTCCCAAGGTTACACTTTGTGAAACCCGCAGCGGCCAGGTAATAGTTTCGGGAACATTAACATTCAATATTCTTTATCTTGCAGATGACGAGGAAAAATGTGTAAAATCCATTACCTCCTCCTGCGAGTTTTCAAATCTTATAAAGGACAGCAATATTGGTGATTCAATGCTGACCTTTGTGGATGTGGATGTCAGTGACATAGCAGTAAACATTGCAAATTGCCGTAAACTTACACTGCGTGCAACTCTTTTAACATCACTTCGTGTATATTCACAGCGCAATCTTGAGCTTGTCAGTGATATAGAGGGGGCCTGTACTAAGAAAACGACTCTTTATTCAGGAACAATCTGTGCCAATGCGCAAAATAGTGCAAGTATTACCGATACCTTTGAACTTTCACAGGGCAAATCAGATATTGAGGAAATATTAAAAACGGATGCCTGGGTAACTGACAGCGAGCTAAAGGTCATTGACGATAAGGCTATAATAAAAGGAAATGTCCGTGTTACCGTTCTTTACAAAAGTCAGGATGGTCTTGAATACGCACAAACGGAATGTTCATTTGCAAACGTCCTTGAGGTTGACGGTATACGCAGTGATATGACAAATGAATTTTCTGTAAAGCTGACAGACATAGATGCAGTTGTCTGTGCAAACGAAGACGGCAGAAATAACGTGATTGAACTCTCCTGTGATTTATTATTAAGAGTTATTGCACGTTCACGCAGTGAATGTCAGTGTGTTGTTGATGCATATATTCCGCACGGAGCACTCGAGTGCAGCCACTGCCAAATCAGCGTAGAGGACATTGAAACAGTTATACATACTTCATCAGATTTTAAGGAAAAGATTACTCTTCCCGCCTCTTGTCCGCCAATAGGTTCGATATACCAGACTATAGCACGGCCTTTTGTTGAAAGCTGTTACACAGAGGGCGGAAAAATTCATATAAGCGGTTATACCGAAGTTTATCTTCTTTATCTGAGCAGTGATGAAAATTCACCCGTGTACAGCCATAAAGCAAACATTGACTTTTCCGCCGTATGCGACTCCCCCGGTAGTATGCTTACACCCGTTGCAGAGGCACAGCTTCACAATATAAGCTATACCATTAATGCTGAAAACTGCGTTGAAATTCGTGGTAGTGTCGATATAAATGTACAATGCATCCGTAATACCGAAACTGAGGTTATATATGATGCAAGCATAGGCGAATACACCCCGCCCGAGCGTCCGTCAATCATCGTTTCCTGCGTTTCGGAAGGAAGAAGTCTGTGGGATATTGCAAAGGAGTATGCCGTTGACCAAAACGATATTCTTCTTGCAAATGCGCTTGAAAGCAGCGAAGACATTATACCGGGAACGGCACTTATCATTCCAAAATAATAATGAAAAAAAACAGAGGTTGCAACCTCTGTTTTTTGTATAATAGCACCTTATTTAACACACCATTTACCGTTTGTGAAATCAGGAATTTCAACAGGACTACTTCCAAGCTGAATTGACCTTTCCGAAAGAGGAGTAATCACCATCCATGAAGCCATATCATAAACATCTATCGGCATCGGCTCATTATTTTTGAGTGCGTCAAAGAAAGCACTTATAACAAGCCAATCCATACCGCCGTGACCTTCGCGCACGCCCTCTTGCTGATATTTTTTCCAGATAGGATGCTCGTACTGTTCAAGATATTTTT
>JAZRQT010000155.1:0-2256 GCA_045650105.1 Clostridia bacterium
GTGCCCGAATGGATGCTCACGGTCAGCCTTTCGGGAAGAAAGAATAAACCCGAAAAGGCTTATGACAGAGGACAGTGCATCGCTAAGGTTATTAAACGCATCTGCCATTATGGAAATTGATGATGTAAATAGTCCCGTGCATAGCTTTGCCGCAAATAGCAAAAGGTTAAGGAAAATTCCCATCCCTCCGCAGACATATCCGTATATACTGCGTTTTTGCGCTTCGTTCATATCGGAAAAAGTAAAGCGGCGAATAAGAAATGAAACCATTAAAAGTCCCCCTCAATATGCCTTTAGCCTATTAAGCCGTAGCTTCTTAAAATAGCATACACTACATAAATCACGTAAAGAAGTACGCAGACAACACCCTCAGGTCTTGTAGCCTTTTTATCGGTAATGCAAACAAAATACATTACTGCGCAAATGGCAATAAGAATAATTATGTCAATAAGTGCATTCGGGTCGCATCCAAGCGGATGTACAAGACCGCTCATGCCTAAGATAAAGAGAATGTTAAATATACAAGAGCCTACAACATTACCAAGTGCAATCTCACTCTCACCCTTTTTTGCCGCAACAATGGATGTTACAAGCTCGGGAAGAGATGTTCCAACCGCAACGATGGTAAGACCGATAAGAAGCTCCGACATACCAAATGCCTTGGCAAAAAATGTTGCGGAATTTACCGTAAACTGACCGCCGAGGATAATTCCCGCCGCACCTAAGATAATGAAAAGAGCGCTTTTCATTGGGGAAAGAACCTTATAATCCTCACCCTGCTCTTCACGGTTTTTAAGTGCAGACATTACGAGAAGAAGAATGTATGCAACAAAAAGAATGAAGAGAATTGCCGCCTCGAAACGGGAAAGGGTGTTATCAATAAGCATAAAGGCAAGGATAACTGTAATACCTATGCAGATGGGGAAATCCCTCTTCATAATCATTTTATCAATCAGAAACGGGCAGATAATTGCAGATGCACCGACAACGGTAAGAAGGTTAAACATATTGGAGCCTACAACATTTGCAATGGAAAGGTCATAGGAGCCCTGAAGTGAAGCGGTGATACTAACCGCAGCCTCGGGAAGTGATGTTCCGATTGATACAATGGTAAGACCGATAATAACCGACGGAATTTTAAGAAGCTTTGCAACAGAGGAGCTACCGTCAACAAATAAATCGGCACCCTTAACAAGAAGGTAAAATCCTAAAACGAGTAAAATTAACTGTAATACGTAATCCATTAAAAATCACCTCATAAAATTATATTATGTACAAATCTGTGCAGTGCATTAAAAAGTCTGTTTTTTTATATTATCCCTCCTTTGCATAAAAAAAGACTTTTATTATGCACTGCACAATAAAAGTCTTGCTATTTAATACAAAGGCGGGCAAAAATTTGCCGTACTGACGCCGTTGTCGCAGATCTTTCTCTGCCAGCTACTCCCTTTTACTAACGGAATTTTATCATAGAAAGAAAGGTTTGTCAAATGTTTTTTGTGTGGGGTTACGAGTGCGCATTGCGGCAAAGCCGCACGACACATTCTGTGTGCGAGGTCTGCGGAAATTGGTCAAAAACGTGAACTTCATCAAGAGTATAGCCGTATTCTGAAAGCTTTTTTGCATCACGTGCCATTGTTGCGCAGTCGCAGGAAACGTAGATAACCTTGTCAGGCTTCATTTCACCGATTGCACGGATAAGCTTTTCGTCGCATCCTTTTCGGGGCGGGTCGAGCAGAACTGCGTCGGCACGCACACCTTTTCTTATAAGCTTTGGTGCTATAACCTCCGCCTCTCCGCAGTAAAACTCTGCATTATCAATATTATTGAGGGCGGCATTTTCCTTCGCATTTTCTACGGCGTCGGGGATAATTTCAATGCCGATTACATTCTTTGCGCTTTGTGCGAGGAAAAGGCTTATCGTGCCCGTTCCGCAGTAAAGGTCAAAAACGCTCTTCGTTTTATCGCAATCGCAAAGCTCAAGCGCCTTTTCATAAAGAAGCTTTGTGGTGTAGGGGTTTACCTGATAAAAGCTTTTATAATGAATTTTATATTTTATATTTCCTATACTGTCAAAAATGTAGGGAACACCGAAAATAACCTCGTCACGCTCACCGTAAATGCTGTTTGTTGTATTAGCGTTAAAGTTTTGAACAATGCCTTTTACAAACGGAAATTCCGCATTAATACGTTCGGTAAGCTTACAAGTCGGAGGCCAAGCGGTCTTAGGAAGACAAATAAGGCAGTCAACTCCTT
>JAZRQT010000156.1:0-13206 GCA_045650105.1 Clostridia bacterium
TGTTGCAGATATATCTGATAATTTCTCGATAATTGAATTAAATGCAAAGCGTGAATGGGTTGGTAAGAGCTTAAGGGAGCTTGAATTAAGGAAAAAGTATGGTATTAATGTAATCGCTTTAGATAAAAACGACAATTTAGAAATTACAATACAACCTCATACGATTATAGAACAGAATATGAAAATGATTGTAATAGCTGATAAAAACGGGATTAATAAGCTTAAATAATTGGAAATAGCCACACCTATATATTATGTGGTCTTTATTAGAGGGTGAATTAATGAATATCATTATAGTTGGTTGCGGTAAGGTAGGACAAAAAATTGCCGAAAAGCTCAGTAATGAAAATGAATATAACATAACGGTAGTTGACCTTCGTCACAATGTTGTTGACGAAATAGTAAACCGCTATGACGCAATGGGTGTAGTCGGTGACTGTATAGATGCAGCAATCTTAGATGAGGCAGGGGCGAAAAGTGCCGATATACTTATTGCAGTAACAGGTAGCGATGAGCTTAATTTTATGACGTGCCTGCTTGCTAAAAAAATGGGGGATTGCCAGACTATTGCACGTATAAGAAAGCCGGAGTACAGAAGGTCTATAAATCTTTTTAAGGATGATTTGGGTCTTGCAATGGTTATAAATTCTGATGTTGCGGCGGCACACGAAATTGCACGTGTGCTGAAGTTCCCTACAGCAATACAGATAGATACCTTTGCAAAGGGAAGAGTAGAAATTTTAAAATTCAAAGTTCCCGAAAATTCTATTCTGTGTGATTTAAAACTTGCTGAAATGGGGGCGAAGCTTAATTGTGAGGTACTTGTCTGTGGCGTTGAACGTGACGGTCAGGTGTATATTCCGGGCGGTGATTTTGTAATTAAAGAAAGTGATCTTGTATCGATTGTGGCAACATACCATAATTGTGCTTCCTTTTTCAAAAAAACAGGAATTAAGTCAAACCGCATTAAGGATACAATTATTATCGGCGGCGGAGTTACGGGATATTATCTGGCAGATTTGCTTATTCAGTCGGGTATCAGCGTCAAAATAATTGAACAGAAGAAAGAGCGGTGCGAGGAGCTTGCATATCTTCTTCCCAAGGCATCAATCATATGCGGTGATGGAACGGATAATTCTCTTTTACTTGAAGAAGGAATTGAATATGCCGATTCTGTAGTAGCCCTTACCAATATTGATGAGGAAAATATTCTCCTTTCACTTTTTGCACGTAGTAAAACAAAGGGTAAGCTGATTACAAAAATAAACAGAATAGCCTATGATGAGGTTATCAAGAAGCTTGACCTTGACACAATAGTTTATCCAAAAGACATTACTGCTGAAAACATTTTGAAGTTTGTAAGGGCGACAAATAATTCATTGGGAAGCAGTAATATTCAAACAATGCACTTCATTCTTGACGGCAAAGCGGAGGCGTTGGAATTTAAAATAGGCGAAAACTCCAAGGTTACAGGAAAACCGCTTGAAACGCTTAATATTTCAAAGGGAATACTTGTTGCGTGTATAAACAGAAACGGAAAGGTGATAATTCCCAAGGGTTCCGATAAAATTGAGGTGGGTGACAGCGTTGTTGTCGTCACTACAAGAGGTGCCTTGAAAGATATAAATGATATTTTGGAAGGTTAATGCATTATGAACTATAAACGTATATTGCATACCCTCGGACTTGTGCTGTGCTGCGAGGCGGGATGTATGCTGCTGCCGCTTATATGTGCAGTTATATATAAAGAGGCCGTTTGGAGTGACTTTTTCGTAAGTATTGCACTGTGTTTGGCGGCAGGAATTATTCTTGCGATGCAAAATACAAAAAAGAAAGAAATATATGCAAAAGAAGGATTTATTATTGTTGCGCTAAGCTGGATAATAATGAGTGTTTTCGGTGCAATACCGTTTGTTATTTCAGGCAGTATTCCAAGCTTTGTACACGCACTTTTTGAAACGGTTTCCGGCTTTACAACAACAGGTGCAACTATTCTTTCTGATGTGGAGGCACTTCCTAAAAGTATCCTTTTCTGGAGAAGCTTTACCCACTGGATAGGCGGTATGGGTGTACTTGTTTTTCTGGTGGCACTTCTTCCTATGTCAGGCGGAAACAATCTGCATCTTATGAAGGCGGAGAGTACAGGCCCCTCTGTAAGCAAGCTTGTTCCAAAGGTAAAGTCAAGTGCAAAAATTCTTTATGGGATTTATATAGCAATGACAGTTATACTGACAGTGCTTCTTCTTGCAGGCGGAATGAACCTTTTTGAAGCGCTTACCCACGCATTCGGTACTGCCGGCACGGGCGGGTTTGGTGTCAAAAATTCAAGTATAGCTGATTACAGCCCATATATTCAAGTTGTGATTACAATATTTATGGCTCTGTTCGGCATAGACTTTTCGGTATATTTTATAATTTTGATGAGGAAGTTCAAGCTGCTTCTGCGTGCGGATGAAGTAAAGACCTATATAGGAATTATACTCATATCCACGGCTATAGTATGCGCTAACTGCTACAGTGTGTTTGGTAATATATGGACGTCACTTCGTCACAGTGCATTTCAGGTGTCCTCTATAATGACAACAACGGGATTTGCAACGGTTGATTTTGATAAATGGCCCGAGCTTTCAAAGGCAATTCTGGTGTTACTTATGTTCGTGGGTGCCTGTTCGGGAAGCACAGGCGGCGGTATAAAGGTATCGCGTGTTGTAATTTTCTGCAGAAGTATAGGCAAACAAATTATGCTTGCCGCACATCCAAAAAGTGTAAAGAAAACTACGATGAACGGAAGAATTATAGAACACGAAACAGTTCGTGTGATAAATGTATATATGGCGGCGTACCTTGTGATTTTCGTTTCATCGGTGCTTTTAGTAAGTATTGATAATTTTGATTTTACAACAAATTTTACGGCGGTTGCAGCAACACTTAATAATATTGGCCCGGGACTTGAAGGGGTAGGGCCGACAGCGAATTATGCGATTTATTCACCTTTTTCACTGCTTGTAATGGTGTTTGATATGCTTATAGGAAGACTTGAAATATTCCCGATGCTTGTACTGTTTTCAAGGTATACGTGGCGTAAATAAAAATCAGCTATCTCTGAACCGACCCCCAAAAGTTAGACCAAAAATCTAACGATTGGGAGGTCGGTTCACTCCATTTTAGGAGATAGCTGATTTTTATTTGCCAAGATCGGTTTCACGTATCTTCTTCCTTACAGAAAGCACCATAGAGGGGGAGACGGAAAGCTCGTCAATTCCCATCTTTAAAAACCTTTCTGTAAGAGAGGTATCTGCAGCAAGCTCGCCGCAAATTCCTACCCATATTCCTGCATCGTGTGCGCTTTTTACAGTCATTTCTATCATTTTTAAGACAGCCTCGCTGTGAGGGTCGAAAAAGTCATCAAGCTGCTCGTTCTGTCTGTCGATTGCCAGCGTGTACTGCGAAAGGTCGTTTGTTCCTATACTGAAAAAGGAAACCTCTTTTGCAAGCTTGTCCGACACCATTACAGAGGCAGGCGTTTCTATCATAATACCTTGCTCGGGAACTGCAAATGGTATTTTCTGCGATGAAAGCTCTGCCGCAACTTCAGATACAATTGCCTTAATTTTATGAATTTCGTCAAGTGAAATTATCATAGGGTACATAATGGCAATATTTCCGTATACAGATGCACGCAAAAGTGCCCGCAGTTGTGTTTTGAAAATTTCCTGACGTTTAAAGCAAAGACGTATTCCCCGAAGTCCGAGAGCAGGATTTTCCTCGTCCTTTAGTCCTAAATATTCAACCTGCTTGTCTGCACCGATGTCAAGGGTACGGATTATGACCTTTTTTCCCGCCATTGTTTCAGCGACAGTTTTATATATGGCAAATTGTTCTTCCTCACCCGGGGCGGTGTTGCTTTCAAGATAAATGAACTCACTTCGGAAAAGCCCTATACCTTCTGCATCGTTGAAAAGGACAAGGGGAAGGTCCTTTATATTTCCCATATTTGCATAAAGCTTAATTTTCTTGCCATCAAGGGTTATGTCCTCTTTGCCTTTAAGAAGCTGCAGCAGCTCTCTTTTTTTTAGCTGCTCGTCAAGCTTTGTTTTCATTTGGGACAGAAATTCTTCTTCAGGCTCAATATAGACATTTCCTGTGTATCCATCCACAATCCCCATTTTACCGTCAGCATAATTGTTCTCGTATATATCCACGCCGATTATAGCAGGGATATTCATTGTTCTGGCAAGTATGGCAGTATGGGAATTAAGAGAACCTTTTGATGTTACAAAGGCAAGTATACGTGATTTGTCAAACTGTACAGTCTGACTTGGTGTAAGCTCATCTGCAACAAGAATGACAGGCTCGTCACCTGAAATCTTACTTTGCGAAATATCGCTTAAAATGTTAATAACACGATCTGAAATGTCTTTTACATCTGTTGCACGTGCCTGCATATATGCATCATTCATTGCTGAAAACATTTTTGAAAAGTTTTGTGCCGCTAACATAACGGCGTATTCTGCGTTCAGGCTTTGCGTGCATATCATACTTTTAATAGCATCAAGATAGTCTGCATCCTCAAGCATCAGGATATGAATGTCAAAAATTGCGGCATTATCCTTTCCGACTTCCTCCAGTGCTTTCTTCTGCAGCTTTTTAAGCTGTGCTATGGCTTTAGCTTTTGCCTCTGTAAAACGTAAATATTCTGCGTCACAATCTTTTATCTGTGTGCGTTTTACAGTAACAGGTTCCTTTTTCCAGATTTTTATTTTGCCTATGGCAATTCCGCCAAAGACGCTTTTTCCCTGATAAATTAGCATATCTGATTCTCCATTACAAATTGTTTTCGAGAAACTCTCTGAGTGCGTGCGTAGCTTCTTCTTCATCTGCTCCGCTTATATTTATTTTTAGGCTGTGACCGCATTTTGCACCCAAGCCCATAACTGCAAAAATCCTCTTAGCATCGGCGCTTTTTCCGTCAAGCTCTAAAGTAATGTCAGACTTAAATCCAGATGCCGCTTTAACGAGCATTCCTGCCGGCCGTGCGTGTATTCCGAGGGGGTCTTTAACGGTGTAGATAAATTCTTTCATACGCTTAATATTCCTTTCTTTGTCATAAATTTAATATTTCGTAAATTTGCTTATTTATTCACCTTGACTTTTTAAAAATCAGAATGTAAAATAGAACGATAAAGGGGATGAGAATAATGCAGATTTTTGAAGGAAGACCAAAAAACAATGCAGAAAGACTTTCAAAAGAAATTAAATGTTATGATTTTCTTGATGATTTGGGCATAAATTATTTAAGAGTTGACCACAAAGAAGCGGAAAATATGGAAATCTGCAGTGAGATAGAAAAAGTTCTCGGGGCACAGATATGTAAAAATTTATTTTTATGTAACCGTCAGGAAACTCAGTTTTACCTGCTTATGATGCCCGCAAATAAACCTTTTAAAACGAAGGATTTGTCAAAACAGATTGAAAGCAGCCGTCTTTCTTTTGCAAGCGCACAAAATATGGAAAAATATCTTGATATAACGCCCGGCTCTGTAAGTATTCTGGGACTTATGAATGATAAGGAAAATGCAGTAAGACTTCTTGTGGATAAGGATTTGATGGCTGAGGAATATATAGGAGTTCATCCGTGTATAAATACAAGTAGCCTTAAAATAAAAACAGAGAATATTTTTAAGATTATTGCAGATGCTCTTAGTCACCCTATGACAGTTGTAGAACTTGAAGATACATCGAATGAATAATTTGTGAGGTTTTTGTATGCATTGTGATTTTTTGTTTTTATTTAACAGCGTATTGCTTGGAATAGGACTTGCGATGGATGCATTCTCTGTTTCGCTTGTAAATGGTCTTAACGAACCGAATATGAGCAGGATAAGACTTTGTGAAATTGCAGGCGTATTTGCCTTTTTTCAGGCATTTATGCCTATGACAGGCTGGTTTTTGGTAAAAAGCGTTGCCGATAAATTTACGGCGTTCCAAAAGTTTATTCCCTGGATTGCGCTTTTCCTCTTGCTTTACATAGGGATAAATATGCTTCGTGAGGGGATAAAAAATGATGGGAAAGAAAATAAGAATACGGGAGTAGGTGTGTCGGAGCTTATAATTCAGGGAATTGCAACCTCGATTGATGCATTATCTGTTGGGTTTACAATTTCATCTTATAATGTAGCTATGGCTTTTATATGCTCGCTTATAATAGCCGCAGTAACGTTTTTGATATGTGCGGCAGGCATTATAATAGGCAGACATTGCGGAACGAGATATTCGGGAAAATCATCAATGCTTGGCGGTGCAATATTAATATTTATAGGTATAGAAATTTTTATAAAGGGAATTTAAATGTTGTAATATAAACAAATATGTGATAAAATAATTTGAAAATGAAAATAAGGCGGCGGTAACTGTGAAAACAAGAATTGGAATATTTGGATACGGAAACCTCGGAAGGGGTGTAGAAGCGGCAATCAAGCAGAATAGTGATATGGAGCTTGTAGCAGTTTTTTCCAGAAGAAATCCCGATAGCGTAAAAATCAATACAGACGGTGTTAAGGTTTATTTGTGTGACGATATAGAAAAATTTACTGATAAAATAGATGTATTAATCCTCTGCGGAGGAAGTGCGACAGACCTTCCAGTGCAGACCCCCAAAATGGCACAGATGTTCAATGTTATTGACAGCTTCGATACACACGCTAAAATACCCCAGCATTTTGATGCAGTAAACTGCATGGCAGAAAAAAGCGGAAAGGTTGCAATAATATCGGTTGGCTGGGACCCGGGAATGTTTTCTTTGAACAGACTTTATGCAGGTGCAATTCTTCCCGAGGGAAAGGATTATACCTTCTGGGGAAAAGGTGTTAGTCAGGGTCATTCTGATGCAATCAGGAGAATTGACGGTGTTGTTGATGCCAAACAGTATACAATTCCCGTAGAAAGTGCACTTGATGCAGTGAGAAGCGGAAGTGAGCCATCTCTTACCACTCGTCAGAAACATACGAGAGAATGTTTTGTTGTTATAGAGGATGGTGCGGACAAGGAAAGAATTGAAAAGGAAATAGTTACAATGCCAAACTATTTTGCTGATTATGATACAACAGTTCATTTTATCAGCAAGGAAGAGCTTGAAAAAGAGCATAGTGCAATGCCGCACGGCGGTTTTGTAATACGAAGCGGAAAAACAAATGGCGGAAAAAACAGCCATATTATAGAATACAGCTTAAAGCTTGATTCCAATCCTGAATTTACCGCATCAGTACTTCTTTGTTATGCACGTGCCGCACACAGAATGAATAAAGAGGGGATGAAAGGTTGCAAGAGTGTACTGGATGTACCGCCGTCATATCTGAGCCCAAAGAGCGGGGAAGAATTAAGACGTGAATTGTTATAAAGAAACACCCAAGGAAAAATTTTCCTTGGGTGTTTTTGTTACTCGTTATAATATTTTTCTTTAAGCTCTATCTCTATCTCTGTAGTGTCACCTGCCGGCACTGCGGAGTCAGGGAATTTGAGGCGTATTCTTACCTTGCTGTTTACCTCAAACTGAGCAAGATTAATTTCCTCAGTTTCAATCTGCTTTATTTTATCAAAGTCTTCGCCCTCACCATATATTTTCACAGTATATTTAGAGGGGAGGGAATGTGTCTTTTCTCCCGTGGTTTTAAGTACAACGGGAACTGTCTTCACATCGTAAAATGCATAGGAAACCTCAACCTGTGAGGGTGTGCATACAACACCTTCAAGCGGCGTACCGTCCTTTCCGTAAGCAACAAGCTTTGCAGTTTGCTTTGTTTCTTTGGAATTTGGAACGATGCTTTCTGTTTTAACACTGGCAATCTCATTTAATATGCTCTTGGGTGCAGAAACAGAGACTTCATTGTGCGACAGCTTGTATGAACTTACAATAAGGTTTGAATCGTGGCTTTGTTCAATGTCCGCCTCAATATCAAAGGTGTTTTTCTGCATTGCCTCTATCACAACAGCAATATCTTTTCCCTTTACATAATATGTTGCACCTGATACGGAGGAACTCACCGTTGCAGGAATAACATATTTTCCGCTTTCCTTGATTGACGATACATTGATAACGGCAGAGAGCGTTTTGTTTGAAACTTTTGCCAGACTAAGTCTGCGTGCAGTTACTTTTACGTCAACACTTTTTTCTGAAACAGAATATACTGAAAAACCGTTTTCTTTCAGTGCCTGTTCACCTGCAATTGCAAGGGGGACATTTTTTACTGTTTTTGACATTGTAGGGTTTTCCTGATAGGAAACGTAAAACCACAAAATAGTTGCCAGTGCTACACAAATAATTTTTACGGCAAATTTATCACGTGTCATTTTTTCCATCTCAACCGCTCCTTCCATTTTGCAAGTGTATTGTCGTCCTTTTTAGAGGAGTCGGAAGAAAGTACCTTCATAATAGCTTTTTTCAAGGTTTCTTCAGTGTAGTTACGGCTCATATTGCCACCTATGGTAAAGCTTATCTTACCTGTTTCTTCACTGACAACAATTACAGCGGCATCAGAGCTTTCTGAAAGACCAAGTGCGGCACGATGCCTCGTACCGAATTCACGGCTGAGAGTCTCGTTATAAGTAAGCGGGAGAATACATCTTGCGACAAGTATTCTGTTTTCCCTGATAATTACCGCCCCGTCGTGAAGCGGTGTGTTGGGAATAAATATGTTTATTAAAAGTTCGCTTGAAACTTTAGAATCGATTTCACAGCCTGTTCTTATAATGTCGCCGATTTTTGTACCTCGTTCAAGTACGATAAGTGCGCCGATGCGTCTACTTGACATAGCGACTGCGGCGGCAGCAATTTCTGATGCAGTATTTTCCACGTCATCTTTTTCCGCAGAAAACAAAGTGGAAAAGTTAGTTCTGCCCACCTTTTCAAGCGCACGCCTAAGCTCCGGCTGAAAGACGATAAGAAATGCCATAATACCAAATTGCATCAGGTTTTTAATAAGATAGTTAATTGTATTAAGCTGTAATACATTTCCCATCCACGTAAATATAAGAAGCAGAATAATACCTTTTACCAATGTGCCCGCCCTTGTCTCTCGAAGAAAGGAAGAAGATTTGTAAAAAATATACGCAACAATGGCTATATCTATAATATCTGTAATCCTGAAAGAGAGAAGGGAAGAAGGAATATTGCTTATAATTGTTTCAAACAACAGCGTAGCCCCCTTTATTCTTGTTAATTTCATTATACAATAAAAAAAACAAGAATAAAAGAGTTTTTTTAGTCAATTAATAATTTTTTCAATTGCATAGGCGGCACGGCTTATTTCCTCCTTTGTGTTAAAATAACCGCTTGAAAGCCTCAGAAGCCCTTTTGAAACAGTTCCCAGTGTGCGGTGAGCCATCGGAGCACAGTGAAGTCCTGAGCGTGTTGCAATCAAAAATTCACTGTCAAGGCGGGAGGAAATTTCCACGCAGTCGTAATGTGTAAAGAGAAGCCCGACAACTCCAACACCGGGACGTCCCAAAAGCTGAGCACCCTTAATGGCAGCAAGCTGCTCCGTAAGAATTTTGGCGTTTTCAATTTCCTTTTCCATAACTCCTTCGCTCATTACAAATTTAATGCCTGCGCAAAGTCCTGCTATTCCGCACGCATTAAGAGTTCCCGCCTCAAAACGGTCAGGAAGAATGTCAGGCATTAGGGCGCTTTCGGAAAGACTTCCCGTTCCGCCTTCTAAAATGGGGTTTAATGTTAAGCCATTTCGTATATAAAGCGCACCTGTGCCAAAGGGCCCGTAAAGCGCTTTGTGTCCTGCGAAAGCAAGCATATCGGCGTATGAAGACTTTATATCGAGTATTCCTGCGCTTTGTGCGCAGTCGACAAGTGTCAGCACGCCTTTTTTTCGTGCGGCAGTGCAGATGCTTTCAACAGGGTTTACTGTTCCTACTACATTTGATGCGTGTATAATACAGATAAGACGTGTTTTGGGTGTGATAAGACTTGTAACACTTTCTTCGGAAACATATCCTGACGAATCAGCACGTGCTATTTTTACGCTAACACCTTTTTTTTCAAGAGCTACAGCACTTCTTAAAACGCTGTTATGCTCCATTGAGGAGAGGATGATTTCATCGCCGGGGGAGACTGTCCCCTTTATTGCAAGGTTTATTGCTTCGGTAGCATTCTTGGTGAAAATTATTCTTTCGGGATTATCTGCACCAATAAGGCGTGCGAGTTCTTCACGGCATTCCAGGACCTTTTCACCGCTCAGCCTTGATAAATAATGACCGCCTCTGCCGGGATTCCCGCCATAATTTTGCATAAATTCCGCTACAGCATTAACTACACATTGGGGCTTTGGAAAGGTGGTTGCCGCATTATCAAGATATATCATAACACACTCCATTCTGCCAATAGTCAAAAAAGACCGGGCTATATTTTTGAATAAATTTTTTTGCCGTCAATCAGCGTTTCCGTATAAAAAGCACGTATTTTTATACCTAGTTGCATTGCTGCAGATGATATGATTTTTTGCGACGCATCCTCAAAGCGCAAACTGTATCCGCAGCCGTCTTTTGCAAGCGATTGCGGAGTTTGAATTACACTTGATGTTATACCCATTTCACCGGCACGCCGTTTTATTCTGTTTGCTGATGTGACAGAGGCAACAGTTGCAAGCATAGTAATGTTCCTTTCCTGATTAATTTCAATATCATCTTATGCTTTTGAGGGGTTTTTTGCTTGCCTTAAAACAAATCAAATAAAAAATGTAACAAATTCGTAAAGAATGGTAAAAAAATGTTGAAATAAGGAACAGAAAGTGATATTATAATTATGTATGATTATAGAATCAGGAGGGATAGTTATGGTTAACAAGCACCTTAACAATATTCTTATTCAGATGAAAAAAATTCTCGGTACAGAGGTTGGCGTTATTGAGGGTAATGGTTCTTTAACCGCTTCGGGCAAGGTGGACGAGCTTACCGAGAAGGTACAGGATATTTTGTCAGACAGTGCCGAAAACAGACAGAAAATTACAAGAGATCTGGGATATACTTTTTACACTGTTACGTCAAGGGGAAAGGTTGACTATATTGTATTTATAAAGAGTCAGGATGAAATGTCTGCCACCTTTGCCCAAATGCTTTCCTCATATGTAGGAAATGTGCGTCAGATGCATAACGATAAATTTGACAAGGCGAATTTTATAAAAAATATACTGACAGACAGTATACTGCCGGGAGATATTTTCCTGAAAACTAAAGAGCTCCATCTTTCTTATGACATTGACAGGGCAGTTTTTGCACTGCAGTACGATGAAATAAGAGGCGTAGATGTATACGACATTATAAGCGGTATCGTACCTGATAACGGCAAAGACTTTGTAATTGACCTTGATAACAATATGATTGCCGTTGTTAAAGAGGTGAAAATAGGAATTTCGCCCGCAGAGCTTGAGGAGATGGCTTCTCAGATTAAGGACACCGTAACGAGTGAGGCGATGGTTAATATAAGCCTTGGAATAGGAAGTATCGCAACGAATATCAAGGATATTGCAAAGAGCTATAAGGAAGCAAGAATTGCTCTTGAGGTTGGTAAGGTTTTTGACGGTGAAAAGTATATTATAAATTACGATAACCTCGGTATAGCAAGGCTTATTTATCAGCTCCCGACAACCCTTTGTGAGCTTTTCCTTACAGACGTATTTAAAAAGGACTCCATAGATTCTCTCGATCAGGAAACACTTTATACAATTCAGAAGTTCTTTGAAAATAACCTTAACGTTTCTGAAACCTCACGCCAGTTATATGTTCACAGAAATACTCTTGTGTACAGACTTGATAAAGTGAAGAAAATGACAGGTCTTGATTTAAGAATTTTTGACCACGCAATTGTGTTTAAGGTTGCACTGATGGTTAAAAAATATCTTGTTTCAAAGCCTATGCGCATATGATTGAGAGGATGGTTGGATGATAGAGTTTAAAAATGTCACCGTTGTCTACGATAAGGATATCGTAGGACTTGATAACGTTTCTTTTAAAATTAATGACGGGGAGTTTGTATTCTTAGTTGGTAAGACGGGGGCCGGAAAAAGCTCGGCAATAAAGCTTTTAACCGGTGAGATAAGACCTACCGGCGGAGATATAATAATTGACGGAATTGTTGTCAACGCCCTCAAACGTTCAAAAATTCCGTATCTTCGCAGGGCGCAGGGCGTTGTTTTTCAGGATTTCAGACTTTTGCCAAACAAGACTGTATTTGAAAATGTTGCATTTGCAATGGAAATTATCGGTAAAAGCAAAAAGGAAATCCGCCGCAAGGTGCCTAAAATCCTCGCACTCGTTGGCCTTGATGAAAGGGCGAACAATTATCCTAACGAAATTTCAGGCGGTGAGCAACAGCGTGTGAGTATTGCACGTGCTCTTGTAAACAGTCCGTCGCTTATAATAGCGGATGAGCCTACGGGAAATCTTGACGTTGAGACCTCGCAGGAGGTTATGAACCTTTTTGACAAAATTAATAAGATGGGTACAACTATTGTAATGGTTACTCATTCAGAAAAGATAGTAAATGATATGTGCAAACGTGTTATACAGCTTGAGGGCGGTATAGTTGTGCGTGATGAAGAAAAAGGGGTGTATAATCTTGAAGCTTAGAAATCTTAAATATTACATTAAAAGTGCTTCAAGCTCTTTTATACGAAACGGAATTATGACCTTTGCATCTTTTATTACAGTAACGTGTTGTCTGTTTTTATTTGGTGTATTTTTACTCTTCACAATGAATATGAATTATATCAGTGAGCAGATTGAGGCACAGTGTGAAGTTCAGGCGTATATAGATATAAATGCTGATGAAACTGTGCAGCAGAATGCCTATAATGAGATTTTGCTTATTGAAAATGTTTTAGATGCAGAGCTTGAAACGAAAGACCAGGCATTTAATAACTTCAAGGCACGTCTTGGGGCACACGCAAGTGTACTTGAAGGTCTTGAGGGAAAGGACTTTTTAAGAAGTTCTATTAAAATTTCCCTCAGAGATATTCGTTCTTCGGCGGAAACTGTTAAAAAAATCAGTGGCATTTCTGGCATTGAAGAGGTTAAAAACAGGCAGGATATTGTACAGAAGGTTATCGGTTTTACAGACGTTATAAAAAGCGGCAGTGCAATAGCTATGCTGATACTTCTGGCGATAGCGGTGTTTATTATCCAGAACACTATTAAACTGAG
>JAZRQT010000157.1:0-3013 GCA_045650105.1 Clostridia bacterium
AAATTCCCTGATAAGGGTTGCAACACCCTTTGGCGTTATAAGGTTATAGTCAGAAAGCCCTGATGCATCGGTAAAGTATGCATTGATGCCCATTTGCGCTGCGGTTTCGTTCATACGGTTTGCAAAAGCTTCCTCGCTGCCCGAGAGGTATTCTGCAACGGCGGTGCAGCATCCGCACGCAGAAACGATTGCCATTGCATCTATAAGGGTTGAAAGGGGCAGCATCTCCCCTGCGGTGAGGGGGATGTTTGTTGCAGTGCGGTCTTTAGGATGGGCGGCATTGTACGAAATCGGGATAAGCGTTTCGGGGGAAAGCGTACCCTTTGCCATTTCTTCATATACTATATAAAGCGTCATTATCTTTGTCAGGCTGGCAGGTGTCATTGGGACATCTGCATTTTTTTCGTAAAAAAATTCGCCCGTTTCAAAATCCATTGTGCACGCACCCGTTGCAGAAAGGTTGAGTGCGTGTGCGGGGATGGAGATGGATAGTATTAATATAAGCAGTATGGCTGTTATTTTTTTAGTTTTCATTGGTAAAGCTCCTGTTTTGGGGACGGTCCTGTTTTGTCAACGGGCAAGCCCTATGACAAAAGCTTCGCCTTCAGGACCGTCCCCGAGTTTGTTCCGAAATTTTCAATTTGTTAATGCGTTGACGATTTTGGGGAAGTCCATTGAGTGGGATGCCTTGACTAAAATTACGTCGCCGTCATTTAAGATTGTATCTGCCTTTTGAAGAAATTCTTCCTTTGTTTTAAACCAGATTGCATTTCCGCCGCTACAAACAGCGCCGTTATATGCATTTTTGGAAAGCTCCCCTATTGCGATAAAAAGACCTACCTTATTCTTTGCGGCGTATTCGCCTATGGAATAGTGCAAAGCCGCCTCGTCTGTGCCAAGCTCAAACATATCGCCAAACACTACAACAGTACGTTTTGCGCCGTCACTCTTTGTTAAAAGGTCAATCGCACTCATAACAGAGGGGGGTGCGGCATTATAGCAATCGTCTATAACGGTATATTTGGGGGCACGGATAACATTCACTCTACCGCTTACCGCCTTTGCAGAGGCAATTCCCTCCACAATCTGCGAATGTGTAAGTCCGAGCCAGCTGCCTGCCGCCATTGCCGCCATTGCCGCAAAGAGAACGTGTCTGCCCGGTATATTAATACTACATTCGTAGCTTTCTCCGAACATAGAAACTGCAAAATCTGTTCCGTCAAAGCCTTTTTCAAAAAGCGACTCCACAAATATATCATTATTACTTTCAAAGCCGTAATAGCATTTATTATGGCGTGAAAGTGTACGAAGAAGGTCATCATCACCGTTTAAAATGCAACGTGCAGTCGCACTCATATATTCAAAAACTTCACTTTTTGCCTTAAGAATATTTTCACGGGAGCCTAAATTTTCAATATGCGATACACCGATATTTGTTATTATACACATTGTAGGTTTAGCAATCGAAGAAAGAAGGCGCATTTCATCAAAATGGTTCATACCCATTTCCACAACTGCGACCTCGGCATCACGCCTGATTGACATAACGGTAAGGGGAAGTCCAAGTCCGTTATTGAAATTACCCTCGGTTTTAACAACATTATATTTTTGAGAAAGAACGGAGGCAACCATTTCCTTTGTCGTGGTTTTTCCCACACTGCCCGTAATGCCGATTACCGTTATATTAAGCTTAGTGCGGTATGCACGTGCAATATCCTGAAGTGCCTTTACCGGGTCATTTACAACAATGCAGGGATAGCCCTCATACGCACGGTCTGACACGGCACACAAAGCACCCTTCTCTATTGCTGCAGGGATATAGTTGTAGCCGTCTGTGTTTTCGCCCCTGATTGCAACGAAAAGTCCGCCGGGCACAATTTTGCGGCTGTCAATAGAGGTATGGGTAAATTTTTCATCAAGCAAACTGCAATCACCCGGGAAAGAGCCGTTTGCCGCCGCCAAAGCCTCACGCACGGTGAAATCTATTGCGTTTTGCATAGTGGTTAACCCCCCTTTTGTTTTAGTCTGCAAGTGCGGTCTGGATTATTTTCTCGCAAAGGGCATTATAGTCTATGCCGATTGCCGCCGCCTCCTGCGGGAGAAGGCTGGTTGGCGTCATTCCCGGGAGGGCATTTGCCTCCAGACAGTATATATTATCATCTTTATCAAGGATGAAATCCATCCTCGCATAACCACCGAGAGAAAGTGCACGAAACGCATCAAGTGCCGCTTTCTGCATCCTCTCCTCCTGCGATTTTGTTATCTGTGCAGGACAAACCTCAACAGTGAGATTTGCCTGATATTTATTCTTATAATCATAAAAGCCTTCTTTTGGAATAATTTCTATAGGCGGAAGCGGGGTTTCACCGATTACACCTACGGAAAATTCCCTGCCGCTGATATATTCCTCTATAAGGATTTCATCCTCGTATCTGAAAGCATCAGCAAGGGCGTCATCAAATTCCTTTTCATTCTTCGCAATTGCAACACCTATTGACGAGCCGCCGCAGCAGGGCTTTACCACAACTGCATCTGATGAAAACTCATTAAAAGAAGCCTTTTCGCCCTTCTTTATCATTTTACCCTTTGGTGTAGGAACACCGCAGGCGATAAACGCCTGCTTGGAAAGGTTTTTATGCATACTTACGGCACAGCCGAGGTATCCACTACCAGTATATTTTATGCCGAGCAGGTCAAAAGCCGCCTGAAGTCTTCCGTTTTCGCCGTTTTCGCCGTGAAGAGCCATAAAAACAACATCTGCGTATGTGCAAAGCTCGATTATGTTTTCACCGAAAAACACATCGCTGTTTCCGCCACGCTGTGCCTTTATTTTTTCTATATCGGGAACTTCCTCACTAACCTTTTCTATCTGCACGGGCACCGTTGCCTTCTCAAAAGCCTCTTTTACACTTGTATTCATCGGATAACCCATAAAAACATCTGCCAATATGGCGTGGTGTCCGTTTTCAATAAGGGCGTTTTGTACCTTTGCCCCCGTTGTGAGAGAAACATT
>JAZRQT010000158.1:0-2864 GCA_045650105.1 Clostridia bacterium
GTAAGACCTATTACCATTTGGGGAATTTTAAACTTTGTTGCAATTCCTGCGGCACCGTCTACAAATAAGTCTGCGCCCTTAACTAACATCACAAAACCTACTGCAAGAAGCACAAGCTGTAATAAAATCTCCATTCTTATCCTCCTTTATATATGTATTTAAAACAATAAAATACGGCAAGCCTTTCGACTTGCCGAGATTGGTGCGGATGACAGGACTTGAACCTGCACGTCGGAGACACTAGATCCTAAGTCTAGCGCGTCTGCCAATTCCGCCACATCCGCACACCCAATACAATAATATATTATACCACACACTTATTTTATGTGTCAAGTTAAAATATTTTTTTGTTAAAAAAACATCAAAACATTTTAAGTGAAAACAGGATGCGACATAAGTCACATCCTGTTTTATTAATTTCCTCCCGGGCCGTCTCGTCGTTCCCTATTATCTGGAACAAAAATCTTATCCTTTACCTTATCCTTTTTGTCATTTTCAGAGCCGATATTCTGCCATTTGGTTTCATTTTTATTTTCGTTCATAAAAACCTCTCTCCTTTCACGTTTATTATTTGTAACGCAAAAGAAAAAATTCCAAGAACTTTTGTTCTTGGAATTTTTGTCACTAACGCCTAATTTTAATACAATGATTTCAAACGGTGCATTTCTGCTTTAAAGAAAAGTTTTATGGTGAAACTTTTCTTTTTGCTGTATAAAAAACACAGTACCAAGCGGTACCGTGTTTTTTTGGTTATATTTACTAATTCTGTCCGTAATACGCATTGTTTCCGTGCTTACGAAGATAGTGCTTATCCAAAAGCTCCTTTTGCATATTCTTTACATTCGGATTTAGTTGCATTGTACGATAATTCATGGCGGCAACCTCTTCAAGCACCACCGCATTATGTACTGCATCAAACGCATCCTTGCCCCAGGCAAATGGACCGTGGCTTTTTACAAGCACACCCGGAATTGTCATAGGGTCAATGTCTTTAAATGCTTCAATAATGACACTTCCAGTTTCCTTTTCGTATTCTCTCGCAATTTCCTCGGGGGTCATTGCACGTGTGCAGGGAATTTCACCGTAAAAATAGTCGCCGTGGGTTGTGCCGAGGGGACTTATACCCATACCTGCCTGGGCAAAGGATGTTGCCCACGTGCTGTGAGTGTGCACAATTCCTCCAATATTTTCAATTGCATTGTAAAGTTCAAGATGTGTAGGTGTGTCGCTGGACGGCTTCCATTTTCCCTCTATAACCTTGCCCGTTGCAAGCTCAACAACTACCATATCGTCGCTTGTCATACTATCATATTCAACGCCCGAGGGCTTAATCACAACAAGTCCGCTTTCTCTGTCTATCGCCGACACGTTGCCCCAGGTGAAGGTAACAAGTCCGTGTTTGGGAAGCAGTGAATTGGCCTCACATACCGTTTTTTTCAGTTCCTTTAGCATACAACTTCCTCCAGTTTCTTTACCGCAGCTAATGCCGCTGTATAACGGTTAAGGTATTCCTTAAAGCCCTTGATTCCGTCTTTTTGGGGACATACAACTGTGCTCTGCATTTTGGAAAAAACCTTACTGTCAAGCCATTCACCGAGAGTTTTGCCACCGGCATCCATCATATATGCTGCCAGCAGAGCCATACCCCAGGCACCGCCTTCTCCTGCAGTTTCCGTTACGGCAACATCGGTTTCAATGGCATCCGCCAAGATTTGCTGTGCGATTCCTTTCACCTTAAATAAACCGCCATGCGCCTGAATTTGCTCAACCTTTACGTTTTCCTGATTGAGAAGAATGTTCATTCCCAAAACAAGTGTTGCTACGGCAGAATAAATCTGCGATTTCATAAAATTGGCGACATTCATCTTTGCCTCATTACTTCTGAAATACAAGGGTCTACCTTTTTCAATACCTGTTACGTGCTCACCTGAAAGGTAGTTGAATGAGGTGATTCCGCCACAGTCAGCGTCGGCAAACACTGTATTGTTATACAACAAATCATAAAGCTGTGATTTGTTGATGGAGATACCTGCAAGACTTGCAAATTCACCGAACATCTTCACCCAGGCATCAAGCTCGCCGCAACAGTTGTTGCAATGAACCATCGCTACCGGTGCACCGTCAGGTGTTGTTACAACATCGATTTCTTTGTGTATACTCTTTAGCACATTTTCAAGAACAATCATTACAAAAATAGACGTTCCCGCAGAAATATTTCCTGTTTTAGGCTTCACCGCATTTGTGGCAACCATTCCCGTTCCCGCATCACCTTCGGGAGGACAAAGAGGTATTCCGGCTTTCAGCTTTCCTGTAGAATCAAGAAGTCTTGCACCCTCTTCTGTAAGATATGCACCCTTTTCGCCTGCATTTTTAACCTCGGGAAGGATGTCATATATATTCCACTTAAAGTTTCTGGGCTTTACCAGACTGTCAAATTTTTCGAGCATAACTGTGTCGTACCCGCCCCCTGCTATGGGGAACATACCGGATGCTTCGCCAACACCAAGTTCACGTCTTCCCGTGAGCAAATAATGAATATATCCTGCAAGAGTTGTTACGTGCGCAATTTGGGGAACATGAGGTTCTCCATTCAGCACCGCCTGATAAAGGTGGGCAATACTCCATCTCTGAGGAATGTTGAAGCCGAAAAGCTCTGTCAATTCATCTGCCGCTTTTTCGGTAGTCGTGTTTCTCCAGGTTCTAAAGGGCACAAGCAGATTATTATTTTTATCAAAGGCAAGATACCCGTGCATCATGCCTGAAATTCCGATTGCACCAACGGTGCTAAGTTCTATGCCGTACTTTTCGGAAACATTGCCTGCAAGGTTGCTGAAACAACCTCGAAGCCCTTTATGGATTTCATC
>JAZRQT010000159.1:0-8723 GCA_045650105.1 Clostridia bacterium
AGGCGTTTCTCCCCGATGTTTCTTTCAAAGACCTTGATGCTTTGGCAGAAAAGGTAAGTGTCGGAAGTGACGGCGTAACCTTTTTGCCATATTTGTGCGGCTCTACAATGCCCAAATACAATCCCGATGCACGTGGAAGCTTCACAGGACTTACGCCCGAGCATAATACGGCGCATTTTGTACGCAGTATTATGGAGTCAGTTGCATGTATGTTAAAGAGTAATCTTGACTACCTCGGCACTGATGTGGATGAAATCCGTGTTATGGGCGGCGGTGCAAAAAGCCCGCTCTGGTGTAATATGAAGGCTGACATTACGAAAAAGCGCCTCATTACACTTAAAAACAAGGAAACTGCCTGCCTTGGCAGTGCAATTCTTGCAGGTGTAGGTGCAGGTGAGTTTAAATCTGTCAAGGAGGCCTGCGCTATGATTGAAACCGACAAGGTTTACACACCGCAGGGTAATGACTATACAAAGGTATATGAAAACTTCGTTAAGTATGACAGCATACTTAACGTAAGAAAATAACATCATAGGAGGAAGACATATGCTATATATTTTGGATACTGCTGATATTGAAACAATAAGGTATTGTAACGAATATTATCCACTCGCGGGCGTTACAACAAACCCCTCGATTATCGCAAAGGAGCATACAGACTTCTGGGAACTGGTTACACAAATCAGGGAGATAATTGGAAAGGATAAGATGCTTCACGTTCAGACAACGCAGAAAAAGGCTGAAAAAATTGTCGAAGAGGCAAAGCTTCTCAAAGAAAAATTAGAGGGCGGCTTCTACGTGAAAATTCCCATCTGTGAAGAAGGAATTAAGGCAACAATGCGTCTTAAGGAGCTTGGAATAGGTGTTACAATGACGGCAATATTTACACCTCCGCAGGCGCTTATTGCGGCAATGGCAGGTGCAAGCTTTGTTGCCCCCTATGTAAACAGACTTGATAACATTATCGGTGACGGAACGGAGGTTGCGGCTGAAATTGTAAGGCAGCTCAGCCATTACGGCAGCGATTGCAAGGTTCTGGTGGCAAGCTTCAAAAATGCCGAGCAGGTGCATAAATGTGCATCGGCAGGCTGTCACAGTGTAACCGTTGACCCGAAAATCCTCAAGGCAGTTATTTCCCATCCTATGACAGATGCGGCAATAAAGGGCTTTGAACGTGACTGGACATCGGTTTACGGTGATAAGACAATACTTGATTTTTAAAAAAGAAACTGCGGTTTATAAGCCGCAGTTTTCTTTTTTTAAATTTGTGTAAATATGGTTGCAATTAAATTTGATTTGTGTTATAATCCATCGAGTGAGAAAAAGAGGTGGATTATTTTGCTAAAGAGCTTATATACACCCACGGATATGACGCAGGGCGCTCCGTGGAAAAGCATTCTTATGTTTACACTGCCGATGCTGATAGGAAACATTGCTCAGCAGTTTTACAGTACGGTAGACAGTATTGTTGTAGGTAAATATATAGGAGACAGTGCACTTGCTGCCGTTGGAAGTGCAACCCCCATTATTAATATGCTGCTTGTCCTTTTTATAGGAATTTCCGCAGGTGCAAGTATAATGGTTTCGCAGTATTTCGGCGCAAAAAACCGTGAGAAGCTTTCCTATACAATAGGTAACTGTATTACCGTAACACTGTTTTGCTGTGTGGGACTGATAATTCTTGCAACACCGCTTATAAGACCTGTACTGGTGATGCTTAATACCCCGGACACGATTATAGACGGCTGCGCAAATTATCTTATAATTTCGCTTGTCGGTATTGCAGGACTGGGTTATTATAATATTCTCAGCGGCATCATCCGCGGTATGGGCGACTCCTTTTCGGCGCTTATATACCTTTTGGTTGCAACAGTTATAAATATTGCTCTTGACATATTCTTTGTTGCTAAATTGAATATGGGCGTAGGCGGCGTTGCGCTGGCAACAGTTATTGCGCAGATGGTATCATCCATACTGTGCTTTATAAAATTATCAAAAATGACCGAGTTTTTTGATTTCGGAGTAAAGTTTTTAAAGCCCATAAAATCGTATGTAAATACCGTTGTAAAACTTGGTCTTCCGTCAGGACTTACGCAGGCGATTTTCTCGTCTGCAATGATAATCGTTCAATCGCTCACAAACCAGTTTGGGGAGCTTTTTATAGCTGCAAACGTAGTTATTATGCGTGTGGACGGATTTGCAATGATGCCGAATTTCTCCTTTGGTATGGCAATGACGACATATGCGGGGCAAAATGTCGGTGCAGGACTTTATGACAGAGTGACAAAGGGTGCAAAGCAGGGCACGCTGATGGCGGTTATATGCTCAACTGTAATTACGGGAATTCTTCTTGTTTTCGGTAAGTTCCTGATGGGATTTTTCACCGATACGGCAGAGCTTGTTAATATGAGCAATTACCTTATGAGAATTCTTGCGGCAGGATATATTGCCGTTGCAATAACGCAGAGCCTTTCGGGTATTATGCGTGGTGCGGGCGATACCGTTACACCTATGTGGATTTCACTTATTACGACGGTTGCGGTGCGTGTTCCCGTTGCATACGGAATTTCATATCTTACAAGAACGAGTGAGCTTCCTTTGGGAAGAAGCGAATGTATACAGATTTCACTGCTTCTCTCCTGGGTGCTTGGTGCAGTAATTACGGCGATTTTCTACAGCCGTGGAAAGTGGAAAAGTAAGGCGATTAACTAAAAAGAAAAAGTGTGGTTTCACACTTTTTCTTTTTTTGAAATAAATATATAAAAACAGATAAATTTTAATTGACAAATTTCGCCCTGAGAGTTATTATAGATTGTGGTTTGATTATTAGAAAAAGGAAGCGAATTTTATGAGTACATTACTATCGGTTTCAATTGCCCTTTTAGCAGGACTTTTTATGACAAGGGTTTTTAAACCTTTTAAACTGCCGTCAGTAACTGCATATCTTATTGCAGGTATACTTATTGGTCCTTACTGTATGGGTCAGCTTGGAATTTCAGGTCTTGGCTTTGAAAGCGGTGAGGCAGTAGCAAGGCTTTCTCTGATTTCAGAGGTTGCGCTTGGCTTTATTGCATTTTCTATCGGTAACGAATTTCGGGTATCTGACCTTAAAAAAACAGGCAGACAGGCATTTATCATAGGTGTTTTTCAGGCTTTGGCAGCAACGCTTTTGGTAAATCTTGCACTTTTCTTTGTTCATATATTTATGCCTGAAAAGCTTACAGTGCCTCAGCTTATTACACTTGGCGCAATAGCTACGGCAACTGCACCTGCGGCAACGCTGATGGTTGTACGTCAGTATAAGGCAAAGGGTCCTCTTACAGATTTGCTTTTGCCGATAGTTGCTCTTGACGATGCGGTAGGTCTTATCATTTTTGCAGTATCGTTTGGTATTGCAAAAACTCTTATTGTAGGCTCTTCCGATTTGGTATCCATCATTGTAAATCCGCTCATTGAGATTGTTTGCTCTCTCCTCTTGGGTGCGATAATGGGATGGATTTTGACACAGATTGAAAAGCTGTTTAATTCAAATACAAACAGACTTAATATGACAATCACTTTTGTATTTTTGACAGTTGCACTTTCAATGCTCGATTTCCATATAGGTGCTGTTCATATCAGCTTCTCATCGCTTCTTGTATGTATGATGCTCGGTACAGTATTTTGCAATATATGTCCTCTTTCACACGACCTTATGGAGCAGGCTGATAAATGGACATCTCCGCTTTTTGCACTGTTCTTTGTAATAAGCGGTGCAGAGCTTGAGCTCAGCGTGTTCACAGATGTAGCAATCGTATTTATAGGTATTGTATATATTATTTTCCGTTCTCTCGGAAAATACTTCGGTACATTTGCAAGTGCAAAGGCATCGGGATGTGGGCCTAACATTTGTAAATATCTTGGTATTACACTACTTCCGCAGGCGGGTGTTGCACTTGGTATGTGTGCTACTGCTATGCAACTTGGAGAGCAGGGAAATCTTATAAGAAATATAACTCTTTTTGCAGTGCTTATATATGAGCTTGTAGGTCCGCTCCTTACAAGACAGGCACTTGCTGCGGCAGGAGATATTAAGCCTATCCCGCACGAGGTAAAAATGCGCCGTCAGACAAAGCTTGAACAGGCGGCTCAGAAGGCATCTGAAGAATAATATAAGTGGCTGTGGCAGAATGCACATATTTTGTCACAGCCCTTTTTTGTAGTAGAGGTGATTTTATGGACTTGATAAGGTTTACGGTGAAATCTTCATTTGAATATGTGAAAACACTTTTAAAGTGGACAATTCTTGCCGTCCTTGTAGGACTTGCAGGTGGAATAATAGGGAGTATATTCCACGAAAGTGTGGAAATTGCAACCTCTCTGCGTGAGGAAAACGGTTGGCTGATATATCTTCTTCCTTTAGGCGGCATAGTGATTGCTTTCATATATGCGCTTTCGGGAAAAAAAGGGCGCATTGATACAAACCGTGTAATTGAGTCTGCACGTGATGAGGAGAGCGTGCCGCTTATTATGGCGCCGCTTATTTTTGTAAGCACCGTTATCACGCATCTTCTGGGCGGCTCTGCAGGACGTGAGGGTGCGGCACTGCAGCTTGGCGGAAGTATCGGATATAATATGGGTAAAATTACCCGCCTTAATAAAAACGATATGCATATAATCGTTATGTCAGGGATGAGCAGTGTTTTTGCGGCGCTTTTCGGCACCCCTCTTACGGCGGCATTTTTTGCGATTGAGGTTGTAAGCGTTGGTATTATACATTACGGTGCACTTGTGCCGTGTGTACTTTCTTCGATAGTGGCATATGAGGTTGCGCTCCGTTTTGGAATATCCCCGGTAAAGTTTTCGGGTATAGCTTTTGAGGGAAATTCGGTAGACACAATGGTGCGTGTAATAGTTCTTTCTGTTTTGTGCGCAGTAGTAGGCATACTTTTTTGCGGCGCAATTAAAAGGTGCGAGCATATTATGGAAAAATACCTTCCCAACAGATATTTACGTGCACTCACGGGAGGCCTTATTATAGTTTTGCTTACTGCCGTATTATCTACGCACGATTATAACGGCGCAGGTATGGACGTCATCACACGTGCAATAGAGGGTGAGGCAAAGTGGGAGGCATTTATCCTTAAAATCATATTTACGGCAATTACGATTGCCGCAGGCTTTAAGGGCGGAGAAATAGTGCCGAGCTTTTTTATCGGCTCTACCTTCGGATGCGTGGCAGGCTCGCTTTTGGGATTATCGCCGTCTTTTGGTGCGGCAGTTGGCTTTGTAGCTCTTTTCTGCGGTGTTGTAAACTGTCCGTTTGCATCGCTTATGCTTGCACTTGAGGTTTTTGGAACAGAGGCAATTCTGGCATTTGCAGCGGTGTGCGGAATTAGCTTTATGATGTCGGGATATTCGGGACTTTATAAAAGTCAGAAAATTATGTATTCCAAATTAAACGAGGAATATATAGATATAAATACAAAATAATGGTGAAATATGAGGGCGTAAAACTCGGTTTTTTACACCCTCTTTTTCAGGAAACAGGAAAAAGGCTTCAGAACTGACCTGCCTGGCATTGAGAAAATTCATTGATGAAGATTTTTTGCAAAGCAAAAAATCCACCAACACTTCGCATTTCGAACTTCGCATTTCGAATTTGCTATACCGCTGTTTTTTTGCGGTCTGGACTTTTTGCACTCCTGCATTTTTGAATTGTTATACACGTGCATCTCCAGTTGCGGGGTTATCAATTAGTTTTCCGTTTTCCTCAAAGCGTGAGCCGTGGCACGGGCAATCCCAGCTACGCTCCGCTTTGTTCCATTTAAGCGCACAACCGAGATGCGGACAGCGTTTTACAGTAGGGGAGAGAAAATTAAGCGTCGTTTCAATGCCGTTTATTGCAAGCTGTGGCTTTAAGATACTTCTTTGCGGAGAGAAAACCTCTGCAAAGTCGTTTTTTTTGTCCTGAATCATATCACAAAGAATCATTGCGCTGACCATAGAAGAGGTCATTCCCCATTTGTTAAAGCCTGCGGCAACATACATATCGGGCGTGTTTTTTGAGTAGTAACCGATGTAGGGAATAGAGTCAAGGCTCATTGTGTCCTGCGCTGCCCATTGGTATTTTGGCTTTGCGTCACCATAGTGTTTTTTGGCAAAGCGCTTGATACCTTCCCACGCATCGCTTTCCTTTCCCGTGCGGTGTCCTTCCCCGCCGATTAAAAGGAGATTTTCATAGCTCCTCAGCGAAAGCCCCTTTTTATCCTCGTCAACGTACATTGCATTTACAAGCGGGACATTTTCAAATGCACTGACATAGCTGCGGTGCTGATAAAGCTTTAAAAAGAAACTTCCGTGCTTGTTTATAAACGGAAAATGTGTTGCTACAATAACTTTTTTGAACGTGATTTTTGCACTGTCTGTTACGGCGCACGAGGGGGTTATGTCACGCACAAAGGTGTTTTCGTAAATGTTTAAATCTTTGCAAAGCTCCGCTATAAATTTAAGAGGATTAAACTGTGCCTGATTTTTGAATCTAATTGCACCTGCGACAGAGAAAGGAAGCTCAAGATTTTTTTCGAATCCTGCATCAAAGCCAAGCTCATTTAAAATAGCTACCTCTCTTTCGATTTTTTCTCTGTCGGTGAGGGAGTAGGTATAGGCATCTTTTTTTGAAAAATCACACTCAATATTTTGGCACAGCTTTTCGAATTCCAAAAGTGCATGGTTATTTGCATCAAGGTACATTTGCGCTTTTTCTTTTCCGTAGCTTTTTGCCGTTTTATCATAAATAAGCGAATGTTGGGAAGTAATTTTTGCCGTAGTGTTTTTTGTTATCCCAGATGCAATACTGTTTCCCTCAACAAGGATGTAGTCTATATTCGCCTTTTTCAGATAATATGCACACAAAAGTCCGCACATTCCGCCGCCTATAACAAGAACATCGGTTTTGTGCTCGCCTGTGAGCTTTTCAAAATGTGGCAGAGTAGTACTTTCACTCCATATTGATTTTATCATAATAACACTCCTTTTTATTCAGTATGTGATGAAATGGAGCTTAATATAACTTGACACAAAAGTTTTGCGTGATATATAATAGTTTTGTGAGGTGAGGACAGAGTATGAAATTTAACGGTTTTCAGAAACTGACGCTGCTTGATTATCCGGGAAAGGTTGCCTGCACGCTTTTTACTGCGGGGTGTAATCTTCGTTGTCCGTTTTGTCATAATGCATCGCTTGTAACACATGTTGATAATGTTGTTTCATATGATGAGGGTGAAATACTTGATTTCCTTGAAAAAAGGCAGGGAATTTTAGAGGGTGTCTGCATTACTGGCGGTGAGCCACTGATGCAAAGCGGGGTTACCGATTTTATAAAAAAGTTAAAAAAGCTTGGCTACAGTGTAAAGCTTGATACAAACGGTTCTTTCCCCGAAAAGCTGATTGACCTTGCAGAAAGTAAGCTTATTGATTACGTGGCAATGGATATAAAAAACAGTAAAGAAAAATATGCCTTGACTTCAGGTATAACAGACCTTCATATAGGAAATATTGAAAAGAGTGTAGAGTTTCTGCTCTTGGGAAAGATAGGGTATGAATTTCGCACCACTGTTGTAAGTCAGTTTCACACACCACAAGATATAGAGGAAATTGCAAAGTGGATTAAGGGTGCAGATAAATATTTTT
Source organism: Clostridia bacterium (assembly GCA_045650105.1). GTDB lineage: Bacteria > Bacillota > Clostridia > UMGS1883 > UMGS1883 > UMGS1883. Next base: position 7,672 of record JAZRQT010000159.1, read on the forward strand.
TGCAGAATTTTGTTGATTCTGGAGACCTTATAGCAGACGGGCTTTGCGCTGTAAGTCCCGAAACAATGCAGAATATGCGCACTAAAGCGGCGCAGTTTATCCCGAATGTACAAATAAGAGGGGTATAAATTGCAGTATTATGCGCCTTTCCCCTTTTTTGCTTTTGACACAATATATTGTAAAAAAATAGTTGACAATATACAAGATATACTATATAATGAATGTGCACGAATTAAAAATCGTGCACATTTTGGCTTAAAATAGATTTTTTTACATATTATAAAAGGAGGAGTTATTGTGTATAACGTAGTGAAAAGAGACGGAAAGCTCGTTAGTTTCGACCTTTCAAAAATCAGCGAAGCTATCCAGAGTGCATTTGACGCTTGTCAGAGACAGTATAATCAGGACATAATTGACTTTCTTGCCCTTAAGGTAACGGCAGAGTTTGAGCCGAAGATTGAAGATAACAAAATTGAGGTGGAGCATATCCAGGACAGCGTTGAGTCTGTGCTTATCAAGGCAGGCTATGACGATGTGTCAAAGGCATATATTCTCTACCGCCGTCAGAGGGAGAAAATCCGTAATATTAATGCTACGATGGTTGACTATAAGACAATTATCGACAACTATCTTAACATAAGTGACTGGCGTGTTAAGGAAAATTCCACAGTTACGTATTCTGTAGGCGGACTTATTTTAAGTAATTCAGGCGCAATTACGGCTAACTACTGGCTGTCAGAAATATATGATGACGAAATCGGTAATGCACACCGTAATGCAGACATTCATATTCACGACCTTTCAATGCTGACAGGATACTGCGCAGGATGGTCGCTCAAACAGCTTATTCAGGAAGGCTTGGGCGGTGTTACGGGTAAGATTACATCTGCACCTGCAAGCCACCTTGCAACACTTTGCAACCAGATGGTTAACTTCCTTGGAATTATGCAGAATGAATGGGCAGGTGCGCAGGCGTTTTCATCGTTTGACACATATCTCGCTCCGTTTGTAAAGGTGGACAACCTTTCATATGAGCAGGTTAAAAAATGTAT
>JAZRQT010000160.1:0-5260 GCA_045650105.1 Clostridia bacterium
TTTCTATAAAGAAATTATTGCAGACGAGCTTAATGTCAAGGAAGTAGTGTTTACAGACAGTGTGCGTGAATGTACAAGCTACAGCTTTAAGCCGCAGCTCAAAACTGTTGGCCCCAAGTACGGAAAATTCCTTGGCGCAATAAGAGATTACCTTTCAAATGTTGACGGTAACAGTGCAATGGATGAGCTTGAAAAGAGTGGCGCAATCAAGTTTGAGGCAGGCGGAAGCACAATCACCCTTGAAAGAGATGACCTTCTTATTGAGAGTGCGCAGGTTGAGGGCTTTGCCTCTGAAAGTGATGCAGGTATCACTGTTGTTCTTGATACTCGTCTTAGCGACGAGCTTATTGAAGAGGGCTTTGTTCGTGAAATCATCAGTAAGCTCCAGACAATGCGTAAGGACAGCGGATTTGAGGTTATGGATAACATCAATGTCTATGTGTCAGGAAACGAAAAAATTGCTGAAATTATCGGAAAAAATGCCGATGAAATTAAGGAAGATGTTCTTGCCCTTTCAATCAATATTGATGAAAAGTGCGCGAGTTCAAAAGAATGGAACCTGAACGGCGAAAAGGTATATCTTGGCGTTGTAAAAGCGTAAATAGAAAAAAAGGGGTGCTTAGCATCCCTTTTTTGTCTGAAAATCATTGACACCTCTTTTTTAAAAAGGTATAATTTACTGTGGGTGATTAAAATGAAAATTAAAATAAGTACATTTCTTTTTATAATTATTTTATCTGTATCTGCATATGCACAGGAGGATACATATATTGTAAAGTTTAAAGATTTAATTCAGCTTTACGGTGCGGATAGCGACCCAAGACAAAGCTACATCGCAGCAACCTGGGATGAGGTACAGGAATATATTGAGGAAGGAATTGTAGAGTATTATGAGCCTAATGTTGAGGCAACACTCCATACAACAACGCAAACAGGAGGGGATACAACTGTTTTAACCACTCCGTGGAATTTAAAAAACATTTATGCAACATTCCCGAAGAATATTGCTGCTCTTGGAAATGGCATCAGGGTAGGTATAATTGATTCCGGAATGAATGAATATGCTGCCCCCGGAAGAATAGTACAGGGATATAATTTTATAGATAATACAACAGATGTAACTGAACCCGATAATAATATTCACGGAACTGTAGTGGGTAATATAATAGCGCACTATGAAACCGGTGTTGCCACTGAATGTAATATAGTACCGCTGAAATGTTTTTATGAAAATTCAGAAGGTAAATACGTTTCAAATTCAAAATTGATTACGGATGCGATATATGCTGCGGTTAATGACTATCACTGTGATGTTATAAATATGAGCTTTAAATTGGGAACAACTACAGATGAGGAACTAAAAACATTTAAAGAGGCTATCGACTATGCGGTGAGTATGGGTGCGATTTTGATTGCTTCGGTGGGTAATGATGGCAATTCATCTGTTTCATATCCGGCAGCATTTGATAATGTAATCGGAGTAGGCTCAGTAAATGAGCATAATGAGCGGTCGGAATTTTCACAATGGAATGATAGCGTTTTTGTGACTGCACCTGGAGAGGAGCTTCCTCTCAGAATAACAAAAACTGCTCCCAGCGGAACATCTTTTTCAGCTCCGCATGTAAGTGCGCTTGCAGCTATTGCTAAGTGTATCACCCCACAAATTAATCAAGAGGAATTTATGCAACTGCTGGAAAATACATCTGAAGACCTTGGAGAAATAGGAAAAGATATCTATTACGGATACGGGATTATTAATTGTGAAAAAGCCGTTAAAAAGCTGATTGAGGGAAGAAAAATTTACATTTCACCCGTTTCGATTATAGATGTAAACGAGGCAAATTATACAGGTAAAGTGAGTGAAGTCATAATTTATAATAACACAGACGAAAGTCTTGATTTTGAGATGATTTATGCTCTATACAATGCAGACAGAACTCTCAGTACAGTAAAAAAAGGACAAGGAACACTGGCTGGAAGATCATCAGGATTTTGGAGAGTAAAATACATCGATGGTAATGTTAGATATATGGTTTGGGAAAGCCTTAAAAATATGGTACCTTTAGGACAAAGCTCGTTTAAATAAGGAGAAGAACGAAATGATATACGTTATGCAGATAGTCAATACGCACGGAATACGTGGTGAGGTGAAGGCACTTCATTTCACCGACGGAGAAGCGTTTTTTAAAAAAGTAAAAACCGTATATAAAAAGGATACTACACCCGTAAAAATCCTTTCATGGCGATTTCAGAAGGGCGCAGTCCTTTTAAAGATTGAAGGCGTAGATGATGTAGATGCTGCAGAAAAACTGAAATTTACCGAGCTTTATGCAAAGGAAGAAGATTTGCCAAAGCTTCCCGAGGGGGAATATTATTTCTTTGAGCTTATGGGGCTTACAGGCGTGCTGCCTGACGGGTCGCACTTTGGCACAGTTACAAACGTAATTGAGAACAACGCCGCAAACTTACTTGAATTTACAAAGGATGACGGCGAAAAAGTTCTTATACCCAATATCCCCGTATTTGTTGAAAAGGTGGATTTGGCGCAAAAGCTTATTTATATAACACCGATTGACGGACTTATATAACGAAAGGAACAGATGTATGAAATTCAGTGTACTTACACTTTTTCCAGAAATGATGTCCGCTCTTGGCGAAAGCATTATCGGCAGAGCCGTTAAAGGCGGTATTATTGAAATGCAGTATATAAATATACGTGATTTTTCGACAGACAAGCACCGCCGTGTGGACGATTACCCATACGGGGCAGGGGGCGGTATGCTTATGCAGCCTAAGCCTATATATGATGCGTATAAAAGTGTTGCGGGGGAGAAAAAACCGCACGTTATATATATGTCGCCGCAGGGAAAGACACTTACGCAGAAAAGGGCGAGAGAGCTTTCAGAGTATGAGCATATTGTAATTTTGTGCGGTCATTATGAGGGCGTTGATGAAAGAATTTTAGAGGAAATCGTTGACGAGGAAATCTCAATAGGCGACTATGTCCTTACGGGAGGGGAACTTCCTTGTATGGTCCTTATAGACTGTGTGTGCCGTATGGTGGGGGGGGTACTTGATAGCCAAGAAACCGCCAGCGTTGAAAGCCATTATGACGGACTTTTAGAATATCCGCAGTATACAAGACCGCCCGTTTTTTTGGGGCGTGAGGTTCCCGAAATACTTCTTAGCGGTCATCACGCAAATATAGAAAAATGGCGCAGGGAGCAAAGCATATTGCGCACGGCAAAAAAACGCCCCGACCTCATAGAGCGGGCAGAGCTTTCACAAAAGGAAAAAGAATGGCTGAAAGAGAATGGATTTTAAATGAGAAAACAGGAGTTTTTGCAGGGAATTAAAGATGGTGTACCGATAGCACTTGGATATTTTTCAGTTTCTATGGCATTTGGTCTTACGGTAGCACTTTCAGGACTTCCAATATGGTCGGCGGTGCTTATTTCAATGACAAATCTTACAAGTGCAGGACAGTTTGCAGGGGTTAATATTCTGCTTGCGATTGGTGCACTTACAGAACTTGCACTGACAACGCTGATTATAAACCTCAGGTATTTCCTGATGTCGCTTTCCTTATCACAGCGTGTAGAGGAAAAAATGAACATATGGAAAAGAATGATTTTTTCCTTTGCAATAACTGATGAGGTTTTTGCAGTGTCTATGCAGCATAAAGGGCCACTTACAAGCTCATATATGGCAGGGCTTGTGCTGACGCCGCCGATAGGGTGGACTCTCGGCACACTTACGGGTGCTGTCTTAACTTCCTTTATGCCTCCCTTATTATCATCGTCAATGGGGATTGCGCTTTACGCAATGTTCATTGCAATAGTAATTCCCCCTGCACGTGAGAATAAGAATGTGATGCTTGCCTCCCTTTTAGCAGTTTTGATGAGTATTGTGTTTTCATATGCACCGATACTTAAAAGTCTTTCGAGCGGATGGTCAATTATTATAATCACCCTTGCAGTGAGTGCTGCTGCGGCATTTTTATTCCCCGTAGCAGAAGAGGAGGGTGAAGAATGAGTAATACATACTTAATCTCAGGTATAGCCGTTATGGCAATTGTGACATATCTTATCCGTGTAACGCCTATGGTGTTGATAAGGAAAAAGATAAAAAACAGATGGATAAAGTCGTTCCTTTATTATGTGCCGTATACAGTGCTGTCGGCAATGACCTTTCCTGCGGTACTTTATAGCACCTCATCTTTTGTAAGTGCAGCCACAGGAAGCTTAGTTGCAATAGTATTGGCATACACGAAAAGAAGCCTTCTTACCGTTGCGGTGGGTGCGGCGCTTGCGGCATTTATAATGCAGATAATAATGTGAAAAAATTTATAAGGAGGAAATTATAATGGAGAAAATTAAGGTTGGAGTATTCGGACTCGGAATAAGAGGTTTTAATTTGCTTAAGCAAGTATGCGATGTTGAAAATGTAAAGGTAACAGCACTTTGCGACCTTTATGAAGAAAGAATAGAACGTGCGATAGAATATATGAAGGAAAAGAATATTGAACTTCCTTCTTTCTGCACGGATGATTACCACAAAATGATTGCATACGAGGACGTTGACGTAGTTATGATTTTTGCCGCATGGGAGGCGCACATACCTGCGGCAATAGAAGCGATGAAGGCAGGAAAGCCTGTAGCGGTTGAGGTTGCAGGTGCATATTCAATTGACCAATGCTGGGAACTTGTAAAAACCTATGAAGAAACAAAAACGCCCATTATGATGATGGAGAACTGCTGCTACGGCAGACGAGAGCTTATGCTGCTGAATATGATTAAGCAGGGCTTTTTCGGAGAAATTGCGCATTGCGAAGGTGCATACTGCCATGACCTCAGAGAAGAGATAATAGGCGGTAATGTTAATAAGCATTACAGACTCAGAAACTACATAAACAGAAACTGCGAAAACTATCCAACACATGAGCTTGGTCCGATTGCACAGTGGCTTGATATTAACCGAGGAAACAGAATGGTTTCCCTTACCGCTACGGCGTCAAAGTCTATAGGTCTGCACGATTATGTGAAAAAGCACCATTCTGACGATAAGGAGCTTATGGATACTGTATTTAATCAGGGTGATGTTATTACAACAGTGATTAAATGCGCACACGGGGAAACGATAAAGCTCACACTGGCAACAACCCTTCCAAGATATTATACCCGTGGACTAACTGTTTACGGAACAGATGCATTTTTCAGTGCTGATACAAAAACCATAGCCCGTGACGGAGATTTCACAG
>JAZRQT010000161.1:0-6054 GCA_045650105.1 Clostridia bacterium
TTTGTAAGACTGAAACGCTTCGCAGCGGCTCTGTGTGTCTTTATTTTAGGCATAATATCTCTCCTCTCAATGTGTATATATCTAAACTTACCTATGGAAGTTTGATAATCAGTTTTTGGGCGAAATTGTAATCGCCATATTCTTTCCCTCAAGCTTTGCTTTTTTGTCAACAGTGCCGAATTCCTCCGCACCCTTTACAAAACGGTCAAGAATTTCTTCCCCTATTGATGCGTGATGTATTTCACGTCCACGGAAACGAACACTAACCTTTACCTTATCCCCGTTTTTGAGGAATTTGCAGGCATTTTTAAGCTTCGTTTCAAAGTCGTGGTTGTCAATTGAGGGTGAAAGGCGCACCTCTTTAAGGTTAACAACCTTTTGATTCTTGCGGTTTTCCTTCTCCTTCTTAGCAAGCTCAAAACGATATTTACCGTAATCCATAATTTTACATACGGGGGGATTTGCATTTGGTGAAATCTTCACCAAATCAAGATTTCTCTTTATAGCGGCATCAAGCGCATCGCCTGTAGGCATAATACCAAGCTGACTTCCGTCGCTGTCTATTACTCTGACCTCGCTATCCCTGATTTCTTCGTTAATCATCATTTCCTTGCTAATGGAAAACACCTCCAAAAGAATTAATTCTACTGCGCACTAGAAAAGAAGCGTGCCGCTTCACCCGTTTCGCGTCCCAACTAAATTCAAATACGACAAATGTTGCTCGCGATAGAATTACGCAATTTCCTATACGGTAAAAAAGCGGCAGGAAAAACCTACCGCTCCAAAAAACAAGCATCATAAAAACGCCCATAATTATTAACCACACAAGTAACCCCCGTGAGGTGAGAAGCGGTAACTTCTTCTTCATTGCTAGGCTATTATAACAGTTCTTTTCGTATTTGTCAACCACTTTTTAAGATTTATTCCAAAATATTTCCGTCAGCATCAAAAAGCGGCAGTTTTTCAAGAAATGTAAGCTCGGGTCTATCTGCTGCAGCGCCCTCTGCAAGAACAGATGCCCTGCCGACAATGTTTCCACCTGCTGCCTCTACAAGCTTTTCAAGGGCACTAAGCGACTCACCCGTGCTTATAACGTCATCAACAATAAGCACACGTTTTCCTTTAAGTTTCTGCGCATCTTCACTGCCCAAGTAAAGCTTCTGCTCACTTTGTGTGGTGATGGAATTAACACTTACCTCCACAACATCGCTCATATATACCTTTTGCTTTTTACGGGCAACAACATAGCCGTTAACACCGCTCTGACGTGCCATTTCGTGGATAAGAGGTATGCTCTTCGCCTCTGCAGTAATCATAATATCGTGCTCAGGCACTTTTTTAAGAAGCTCGCCCGCACACGCTACGGTAAGTTCCACATCACCGAAAATTATAAATGCAGCTATCGAAATTTTGTCATTTACCGCAAACAGTGGTAATTCCCTTTTAATACCTGCAACCTCAAGTTCATAGCACTTTCTCATTTTCTTGCATCCTTTCCTGCTTTTTGTGCAGTAACCTTTCTTTTCTTCAATATCTTTTTTAATGCCAAAGCGGCAAAAACAAGTCCTGCTATGGTAAGCACCGCACTAACACCTATAACAAGCGGTGACGTTGTTTCCTCCGCACACGCAAGGTTTATAAAGCCCTTTTTTCCGTCTATTTCCGTAAAGCCCCATTTGCGTTTTCCCGTGCTCACAATTTTTGAAACCTCAAAATATGTTCCTACCGTACAAATGAGCAGCTCCTCACTTTTGCAGTCAGCAGAATATGTAGGTAGGCTCATAAGCATAGTTTCATCATCTATAAGATAGTATTCTTTCCTTTTTAACTGATTGGAAGTAAACACTTCCTCCTGCGTTACAGAGGTCTGCATAGGCTTTGCCCATCCTGCGGCATAGTCACAGCATACATATTCGTAGCCGTCCTTTTCCGCAATGACCTTTACCTTTACTCCCTCAGGAATGGTTGCTACAGCGTCCTCTTCCTGAGGCTGAGTATAAAGCTTCATACCCTTACTTTCTATTGTATTAACATATCCGTCACGTGCCTCACCAAGAGGTACAATTATATCTGTCTGCTCACTTTGTGCCGGCATAGCAGAGCCGGGGGGCAGCCATCCGAGTTTTCCGCCACTGTTTACAAGACTCCACCCGCTAAGAGTGCTCCTGAGAACAAACACTGCACTTCCTTTTTTCACGCTTCCCACGACAAAGCCGCCGTCGCCCGCATTTTCGGAGGGGACGCTTAATATATCCTGACTTTCAAGGCCATCAAGCGGCGTAACCTCATACTCAACATTTACCGGCTTGCCTGCATTTGACTGTGCATTTGAAAGTGACTGTGTTGTATAATGAAGGTCTATCCATCCGTTTATTCCGTCATAGGAAACATACGCATAATTCCCTTTTGTTTCCCTGACCGTAAGCTTTATGCAGTCGGGAATTACTGCATATAAATTTTTTCCGTCGGGGGCATCCTTAAGCTCAAGTCCACGTCCGCCATCAGAAAGCACATACACATAATATATTCCGTACCTTTCCGTTTCTTTTTCAGTCTGAGTTTCATAGCGCTTCGTGTCTTTTGTCTGTATCCACGCATATTTTCCGTTCATTGATACAAGACCCCAGCCTGATGCAGTTTCACGCTTTATCTGGAGCACCATATCATTGGGAACTACATATTTCTGCTCACTTCCCAAGACCTCTGACAGTGACGGCACATTATAAAGCACCGCTCTGTCATCGCTTGAATTTACCTTTACATTTTTTGTGCTGTCATTACCTGTTGCCTTCGCCGCCTCATCATATGTATCACGTGTAAAGCTGAGATTTATCCAGCCGCACTTGTTTTTAAACTCAACAAGTCCCCACGTACGCTGCGTTTTAATAAGCTTCATCTTTGAGCAGGCAGGAATATCAGTTATTTTGCAGCTTTCCTCGTCAGGTGAAAGGTGAAGCTCTATCATTCCATCCACCGACGCACTATAAACGTAATCTGCCGCCCCTGCATGGGTGGTAAAGCCAATCATAATCAGTAATATAAATATCGCAGAAGATATTTTCTTCATTTGTAATCTCTCCCTTAGCCGAAACGAAATAATCCAAACTCGATTTTTAGAGGCGGATTTGAGCTTCCGCTGTGTTAAAATGCTCAGAAATACACAAAGTTTTCCTGCTATATTTTACATCAAAGCCGCCTGATTGTCAACAATAATGAAGAGTGCATAAAAATTTTTAAAAAAACTCTTTACAAATCTGCGTTTATCTGCTATACTAATATCGCTATGCGGGAGTGGCTCAGTGGTAGAGCGTCACCTTGCCAAGGTGAACGTCGCGAGTTCGAATCTCGTCTTCCGCTCCAAAAAGAAAAGACAATTTTCGATAAGAAAATTGTCTTTTCTTTTTGTTCTCTTCTCTTTTCACTCTTCTCTTTTCACTTTTATCTCAAACAGCCAAAAGGGCACCTGCAATTGCAGATGCCCTTTTCCATTATCTTAATATTTCATCTATTACCTTTGACATTTCATTCTCTTGCTGCTGCATCTCATAAGCAAGCTTAAACTGTGTGCGGCATCTTACGAGATTATGCTCGGGATATTTTGTTGCAAAATATACATCGCCATCAATATAGTCTGTCAAAAAGCGCATTCCGCACTCAATTGTCATAAGGTATGCGCTGTACGGAAGAAGCTCACGCTCTTTTTCTGTAATACTGTCTCCAAGTGCACTTAAAAATCCTTCGGCATAGGCACGGAAAAGCTCAATATCAAAATGCACCTTGTCAAGGTCCTTTTCATCCTCTGCAGCGGTGCTTGCACCAAAACGGATGGAATCACCAAAGTCATAGAGCATTGAACCGGGCATAACCGTATCAAGGTCAATAACTGCCTTGCCCTTTCTCGTTTCAGGGTCCATAAGAATATTGTTAAGCTTTGTATCGTTATGTGTTACTCTGAGGGGAATAGACTTATCAGCAAGGGCTTTTACAATTTTATCATATGTATCAAAGCGCTCGAGCACAAACTCTGTTTCATCCTTGCAAGTGTCAAGTCTGCCCGACTTATTCTCTTCTACCGCTTTCTTAAAGTTTTCAAAGCGGTTGGGAGTATCGTGGAAGCGTGCTATAGTTTCGCTTAAAGCACTTGCATCAAAATCTGAAAGAGCCTTCTGAAATTCACCGAAAGAAAATCCTGCATTGCGGAAATCCTGAGCATTCTCCGCCTTTTGCAACGTAAGGGAATTTTCTATAAAGTCATATACTCTGTAGCATCCGTCCTCTGTTTTGAGCATCGGCTCTCCGTCATTTGTTTTAATAACAGTAAGGGAAAGCGCACCCTTTTTCTCAATATGCTCTGTTACAAGCAAAATGTTATTCATAACATTTTCAGGCTGCTTAAAAACAACGGTGTTGATTTTCTGTAAAATGTAGTTTTTTACGGTTGTTTCTACAAGAAAAGTAGAATTTATATGTCCCTCACCATAAGGAGCAATATTCTTAACCTCGCCCTCAATGGCAAAGCCCTTTAATACGTTATATTCCTTCATATAATCCTGCATTGATGTATCCTCCTATAGCATCTTTAAGTTCGGGCAAATCCTCTCTGTATGTAATGCCGTACCACTTATCTTTATTAGTATATACTTTTATGGTTGCTTTGCCTGATTTTGCCATATCATTTATAATTGTAGGAATGAAAAATTCATCCTTTGACAAATCTGCCTCTTTAAGGAATGTCTGATAGTCCTTTTCAATCTGCTCAAAAACGTCGGGTGTAAGTCCCCAGAGGTTCATAGATACGGGTGTTTTTGCATCAAGGGTAACATCCTTTCCGTCAATTACACACGTCATATCAGAATTAATTTTGGTAACCTCTGTTACGTCTGTAAGGAATCCTTCTTCCACACTGCACACACCACGTGAAACAGTTCCGTTAGGACTTAAAGTATTTGAAAGCTCATACGCAGTCATTGCAAATTCGCCTTTCTTTGCATTCTTCAAATGCTCCGCCATTTCAAAAAATGCATTGCTACCGTAATAGTCATCAGCATTTATTATTGCAAAAGGCTCATTCACGCTGTCCTTACAACACAGTATTGCGTGACCTGTACCAAAGGGCTTTGTTCTTCCTGCGGGAAGCTGAGACAAATCCTGCATAACATACTCTGTCTTAATAGTTTTTTCAATACGATTTCCTACAAGGCGGATGAAATCCTCCTTCATATCCTCACGGATAATGAAAACAACCTTTGTAAAGCCTGCTTTTTTAGCATCGAATACGGAGAAGTCAATTATAGCCTTACCGTCGGGCGTAATACTTTCCGCCTGTTTAAGACCGCCAAATCTGCTTCCCATACCTGCCGCCATTACTACCAATGTAATATCCTTCATTATACATACCTCCTGAAAGTTTCTTTCCAAAAAGCGAAATTCACCTATTGTAATTATTATAAGCCTTCAAAAAACAAATTTCAATAGAAAAATGGCTATAAAACATTTAATTTTGGCTACTTTTTTGTCTAAGTGATATTCTTTACTTCGTAAAGAGTGATATTTTTACTCTGTAAAAGTGATATTGCAAACTTTGTTTGCAGTGATATTATATTTGCCATTAAACTGTGTGAAGCACAATATCACTCGGCGCAAGCCGAATATAACTGCGGAGCAATATAACTTGCCAAAGGCAAATATAACTGAAAAAAGGCTATTCCGAAGAATAGTCTTTTTTCTGGCACCGCCTGCGGGAATCGAACCCACAACTAGCCCTTAGGAGGGGCTTGTTATATCCATTTAACTATGCAGGCTTAATGTATATATAATTATATATAACTTTTTAGTTATGGTTTATACATTATTCAAAAATCTCGAAAATGGGTTGGGTCCCATTTTTAGAATTTTAGTTTATCGCAAACATTTAAAGATAAGTAACTACGGCAAAAATTCGGCGGCTTTGCCGTAAAAATGGGTTTGGGTCCCATTTTTAGAATTTTTGAATAATGTATAAACCATAACTAAAAAGTTATATATAATTATATATACATTAAGCCTGCATAGTTA
>JAZRQT010000162.1:0-11499 GCA_045650105.1 Clostridia bacterium
GGACTTCCACTCTCCCTATAATCAGCCCTTCTGTTCAGCTGACACAGGAGAAGCATCGGACAATCAATTTCCTTTGCAAAAGCCTTTAATCTATGTGTAAGCTCACTTACTTCCTGCTCTCGCGTATTGCGTCTATCTGTATGGATAAGACCCAAATAATCAATGATAATAAGGTCTGGCTTTACGGCATAACATTGGGAGCGTATATATTCCAACGTTACCCCGCCCTTGTCATCAATATATACGGGCAACTCTTTCAGCTGTTCTGCTGCCTCCAGATACTTATAAAGCAGAGCTGTATCCCCATGCTGTTCATAGACATTAATACCTGACTTAATAGCTATAAGCCGCTGTATAAGCTCGTTTTTACTCATCTCCAAAGAAAATACGATCACACGCCGCCCAGCTGTCGATACATTTAAAGCTACATTAAGGGCAAATGCCGTTTTGCCTGAGCGCGTAGTGCCGGCAAGCAGGATAAGTTGTCCTGCCTTTAAACCACTCAGCGTTGCATCAAGCATCAAAAAGCCGGTCTTTAAAGCCGCTGTTTCTGAAAAGATGTACTCAAGCGCAGGCTGCACATCCTCACTAATCGGCTTCAGATCCGCAGAAGAATGGCGAACCGTTTCATCTATTACCCGCCGCGCTTCTGCCAAATAGTCATCCCCCGATGATGCAGCAGAAAGCACTTTACCCATTCCGGCAATAAAGCCGCGTCTTTGGCTCTGTTCCTGTACAATGCGTATGTGGTACTCAACATTTGCTGCCGTTATAGTATCAAGCATCAGTTCATTGAGATACTTAAACCCACCAGCGTTGCTCAAATTACTTCCCAATGCAGTTTCTACGGTGATAACATCAACCGCGTCCCCGCTGCTTTGTATGTCCTTTATCGCAGAAAAGATAAGCCGATGCCGTTTGTCGACAAAATCCGAATCCCTCAATGTGCATACGAGCGCCGCCGCACGATTGTCCACAAGTGCTGCTCCTAAAACATTTCTTTCGGCATTATCCCTTTTTATTTCCATACAAATCTCCCATTGTTAAAAAGCCATCTTCTTTCAATGGAGCAACTTTTGGCTCGCTACCATTTTGCCGCCTTTCCCATTGCCTTACTGCGGCTTTCCAATCCTTCATCGGCTGATTACCCACTTTCCACCCTTTTGAGGCGTAGAAATCTACAAAGTTCTCAGGATCAACATTGTTGTTTCGCTCCAAACAATATGCTCTTACATCTTCAAGAGACGGGCGGCACGAATGTGCCGGCTTATTCCTTTTACCATCACCATTTACATTTACATTATCATTTACATTATCATTTACATTTACATTAGGGGTTTCGGTGGGGTTTTCCTCAATAACCCCGTAGGGGTTTTTATTCATATCCCCTGTGGGGTTATCATGCTTTTTAGGCCTGCCACCCTTTGCCCCATGAACCGCCCCCAATTTCCCATTTTCTCTACGCTTGTTATTTGCATCAATCTGTGGGCGCATAAGCGCAAATAAAGCTGCCGCTATTCCATTTAGGTCAGGCTCTATACCATCTAACGCATATTTACTGAGCGCATCATACACAGCAAGGCGTGTTTCTGTGTCCACGCTTTGCAATGCCTCAACAAACGATCTGTACATAACAAAACTATCTGGCATAGCTCCCCCTCTAAATTCCCAGCTTGTGAGTTAAATCAAGTATTGCTTTCTCATACTCTCTGGAAGTTAACCTCTTTGCCGCAATTATTCTTTTGTGGCGCTCATAATCCCACCATGTAGCAGCTTTCTTTTTCGGTTTTTGCGGTTTACTTATGCGTCTTTGCATTGCTGCTCCTCAAGCCATTTTTCAAACGCAGCTTTTGTTACCAGCCTACGTTTTCCAATTGTGAAAGCAGGAAAATCTTTTGCTTGCATAAGGTTATAGGCGGTAGCACGGGAAACACCCAGGCATGTAGCCACTTCAGGTGCAGATAATGTAACTTTGTTTGAATAGTCCATATTCAAGCCTCCTTTTTATTGGTAGCACTATTCGTATTTGTTGTATTGACACACTCCGTGCAATACTGTATAATACAATTGTGGAATGTAATTTCTATTATCCACAATTGCATTATAGCATGTAAAACCATCGCCCACAATATATTTGTGGTTTTACTTTTGCGTATTCCACAATTATGTTTTTAGGTGTTCTTAGGAGGCGCTTATGTCCACATTTGAAAGAGATTTATTTAGCGAAAGATTAAGACAGCGCAGAAAGGAATGTAGTTATGAAAGACAATCCGACTTTGCAGAAGCAGTCGGAATCTCTGTTCAATCCCTAAACTACTATGAATTGGGAGAGCGTCTTCCAAACGCTGAAGTGCTATATAGCATTGCTGAAAAATTAAATTGCTCAGTAGATTGGCTTCTAGGCAAGATTGATAATGTTTCTCAGGAAAACAATCTGATTTCACGAATGACCGGTTTGAATGATCCGGCAATATTAGAGTTGTATACATCTTTTGGGGAAGGCTCAACAGCATACCTCTTTCCCCGCAATACAGAAATCATGAACGCTATTATTTCCGGCGGTCATCTCGAAAAACTAGTAAGTTTAACAACAGGGTTCATTAACAGCCTGGAAAGCGGACAAGAATTTTTTAATGTACAGACTAACGATGAGCCAAAATACTGGGAAATGTCACTTATTGAGCTAGAAGCATTTCGATATTCTCAAATAATGCAAAATCTATTTGAAGATATATTGACCGCGTTTTCCACAAGATATGGCAGATTGTTAGCAATGCAAAAATTACAGGAGTTTGAAAATATAGGAACTTACTTAAAACGCACAAAGGACGCCCGGGCCATTGCCTATAATAAAAGAATTGAAAAAATGTTGTCTGAGTTGACGGAGCTAAACGATGCACTAATAAATACCGACAACAGTGATTACAACTAAAGTAATGACTAACAGTAAGGAGGGTACCAAATGGCTGCACCATCCAACCGTAAGCGTCGCGCAGACGGCAATTATTCAAAGCAGATAACAATAGGCCGGAAACCTGATGGCAAACCCATCAGGAAAACATTCTATGCAAAAACCATAAAAGAGTTGGAGCAAATGGCTGCTGAATATGAACGCCAGCTTAAAAACGGCACCTTATCCAGCAACGAAAAAATAACCTTTTCAGAGCTAGCCGCGCTGTGGATAGAAACATGCAAGCGCACATCAAGTGAAAAAACAAAAAAGCGGTATGAAAGTATCATCAAAAACCGCTTAAATGATATTGGTAATATTTGTGTAAAAGACTTGAAGCCTATGCACCTTCAGGCGATATTAAACGGCATGGTTGAGGAAGAATATGCCAAAAAGACAATTACAGAGGTTAAGCAAGCTGCCGCCGCTGCCTTGGATTTTGCCATGCTGAATGACATAGTTTTCCGCAATGTGTTTGCAAAAGTTTCCATTCCCGATGCCGGAGCAGACGAACGGCAACCCCTGACAGATTTTCAGAAAAACCTCGTCAATAAAACATGGCAAGGTCACAGAATGGGGCTTGCTGCGTTGCTTATGATGTATTGCGGATTGCGGCGTGGAGAACTGATAGCCCTCACATGGCGGGACATAGACTTAAAAAACAAAACCATCGCCATAAACAAGGCCGCAGCCTTCTATGGCAATAAGGGTAGTTTAAAGGATCCTAAGAGTAAGGCCGGAGAACGTACCATACCTATTCCTGATGCTATTTTGCCCGCACTAATTAAAAACAGACGTAACGCTTCTATGCTGGTCTGTCCCTCACAAAAAGCCGGAGAAATGATGAGCAACACAGCGTTCCGCAGGGCTTGGGAAAGCTATCAGCATTATTTAAACATACAGGCAGGAGGAAGGGACGCAAGCCGCAGCAACCCTAAAATACAAGCAGTAGAACCATTTACCGCACATCAACTGCGGCACACATACGCGACCATGCTATATGATGCGGGTGTTGATGTTCTTACTGCTCAAAGGCTCCTGGGACATGCTGACGTGCAAACCACCATGCGGATATATACACACCTATCTAAGCAAAAAGAGGAAAACTCCATAGCCGCACTCAATGCCCATATCGGTGTTCAGCATATCCAAATGCCTTTGTAACATAATCCTTGATAATGAGGGGAAAGAAATTTGATGCAGTAAAAATGCAGTAAAACAGTATTTTTAAGGATAAATATCAAGAAAAATCAGAAACAAAGAAAAAGAAAAAAGCTAGGTAAAACCTAGCTTTTTCTGTTTGGTAGCGGCGATCCGACTCGAACGGATGACACTCCGGGTATGAACGAGAAGTGCCATATATGCAAAAAACACAGGCATCACGGCAAAAACGCCTAAACACCTATATTTTCCGACTTTTCATTGTGTCTATTATTTATAAATATATCCATGATTTACTGCGCTAATACAGTAATGATGCAGTAAAAATGCAGTAAAATTAAACACATCTGAATCTCAAAAACTCATTGACCAGGATAGGGTCGGTTTGATCGTAGTCATTGGCAATTATGTAATTAACTCCACCTTCTACACCGCTTGTGGTGGGGGTGTCACGTTTCGTTATACCCCATGACAGTCAACGAAGTACGCCCATAAAAAAGTGTACGCTGTTTTACCGCCCCCCCTTTTTCTGTTTGCGATTGCAAGGTATAATGAGGCGCTTGATTAAGAATTGCGCCAAATGCTATAATTAGATATGCCCATAAGCCCACACCATCAAAAAAGCGGGACACCCTACGGTGTCCCGCTTTTGTTTTGCTCTTTTATTTTACCCTTGCTGCGGCCTTCTCCGCTCTCCGGCCCTTTACAAAACCATATCTGAAAGAATTGAATATTAACCGAAAAGGATCCGTTGCGTATCGCCTGTACAACGCCGTCACTTCCTCGGTTTTCATGGAATAACGCCCCATGTCCACGTCCTGGATGGCCTTAAACATGGCCTCAACTCTATTCATTTGCATTTCCTCCCGCGTTCCTTACTTCCTCCGCAACAGCCTCGCGGAATATCCGCAAAGCCTCCGGGTTATCTTTAAGCCGCCAAAGCCGATTGATGATTTCAACCATAACACTATCCATAACCTACCCCCTACGCCTTATCCTGTGCTCCGCAAAGTATCGCCCGTGTCGCGTTACGCTTTGAAGCTCTTTGTCCTTTTACAAAACCATAGGTGAAAGCCTCCATTATCATCCTTGCGCGGTCATGCTTGTATCTCTCATAAATAGCCTGTATTTCACATTGCCGCATCTGGTACCGGCCCAGGTCTGCCGCCTCTATTGCCTTAAACATGGAATCCGCTTTCTCCATCGTGATTACCTCCATCGTTCTGTTCCTGCTCTTGGAGCATTACCTTAACAACATCATGTAACAAAAGAATGTCCTCAAGGCTGAGCTGCATTAAAACATCGCGTGTTATCTCCATATTAAGCAGCCCTCATCAATGCCATGGCGCACTTGAAGCCCCATGAAAAGCCCTGGTCTATGATGGCGTTAAAATATTCCACCATACAATCATCCCAAACGCTATGAACGCCCACACCATGCGGGTCAATGGCTTTAAGCCGATTTTTTATTTCGGCCTCTGCCGCTTTTATTTCTGCGGAATCTTCGTGTCCCTGTGCGTCCATATACTCATACAGAAGCACTTCCATAAACCTTTTCTGCATAGCAGTTTCTCTGTTCATTTTGTTACCCCTTTCATTTTTTGCTTATTTTGCTTGCAATGGCAGGGGCGGGGGGATAGAATATATTTATCCCCCTATGTGTCCTGCACATTGCGGTGGTGTGAGTAGGCCGCTAATCCTGCCAGATTGTCCCGGCCTGCTCTTATTTTTTGTCCAGGCTTTCCTTAAGCATTTTTACCCCCCGGATGATAACATCCGTTCTGGTGGTATCCAGCTGCTCCGCACAGTCCTTTATAAGCTGCGCTTCGCTCTCGGACACTCTGAGGTTAAGGTTTGTTCGTCTGGACGCTTCGCCCTTGGGCGGTCTGCCAGTCCGTGGGCTCATTTTTATCACCTCACTTTTGCCCTTGCATAAATTATAATATATGCACGTGCATAAGTCAACTCCAGTTTTGAAAAATATCCCCTCTGCAACACACGTCACAAAGGGGAATAATGATGATAGAAATATTTTAATTGTTTAAAGTATTATCTTTTCGATGGACAAAACTCATGGTTCGCATCATACCATATCACATGGAAAACCTCCTTCTTGCGCAGCCCTATAAGGCGCTCTTTATTGCTGATTGCTAAGGAGTAAATCAGATCAACATCATCCTCTAAGTGTAATGCTCTAATCCTTTCTTTGGCTTCTTTACTTAGGCTAGATCCATTTAAAAAATGATGTTTTCCTTTTTCGTCATGTGTAGCTTGCATTATTTCGTTCCAAGTTCGATAACTATACACCATAATTATATCTAAAAGTTTTTTGCATTGGCGTTGAATTTCCTCCCTATCTAAATCGAATCGAAACGGTCCATTACGATCAACTTTATCAAACCGCCATACCAAATATTCTTTATTACTATCCTCGAAAGTTGTAAGTATAACTTTCTTCTTATTGTCGTTGCTTGCTTTGTGGGAGATATTCTTGTCCTTTTTCATATTTTATAACGCTCCGTAGTATGCCCCCATACTCTCTTTACTAATAACGGTATCCCCCCTCTCACCATCAGGTATACCTTTACGCGCTAGTTGCCAGGGTGCCTCCGAATGTGTCTGTTCCCTCAACCAATATGGTTCCTTATCCCCATACGCTTCTAACACTACATCAATAGTGTCTTGCTCGTCTGGGGTCAGTATTGAAGAATCACCTTTTTCAAGCATTCCTGATGATATCATATAATAACCTGCGTGTTCTTTATATAAATCTCTACACACAGGCCCGTTTGCCCATGCTTCAAATTCCTCACTAAAGAGAGGTTTTTCATCACTCCATGCTAAAGCCCAGGCCTGAGAATAATAACATAGTTTTTGTAATTTCCATGTGCTAATTGCCCCACATTTTTCTAATATATATTGTGCAACATCAAACACGCTTGCCATGTTTAGCATCCTCCTTCTGCAACTAATTTTTCAGCTTTTATAATATTAGTATACCATTATTTTTGTATTTGGGGTTAGCAGTTTTTGTGTATTTTTTAAGGTGTGATTTAGGCACATAAGTGACAAAACTGAATTTCATCAATAGGTTATTTAAGTAACCAGATTTAATCCAGCCATTTAAAACCACACCAATACTAGATATCCTGTATTATCCAATGCTTGCTTACCTCGTAAATCAAGTCCACCATAGCAACAAAAAAGCACCGGATTTTACCGGTGCTATTTGTTTACAGCTTAAGGGCTGGAAAGTCGAATACCCGTCATAAGCGGAACACTCTCAGCTCCTTTAGAAAGCGTTGGCTCGGTTCTTTGAGCCTTTTATATTCTAATTATATTATAACATTTTTACCGTTCTTTAGCAACACACCTCATATATTTGCCCCTTGCTTGCAATTCTGCGGTGTTGCAACAGCCCTATAAGGCGTTATACTGCTACGGTTGACAGTTTGTACACCTTAACGTCCAAATCGCCGTCAGGCGCATCTATAAGGGCGTTCATGCGTTCCCACCATTCCTCACGATATATCGCTGCCGCTTCAACTGTGCTTGTGAAGGTGGTTTTATATGTTTTATACCCTATATGATGATATGGCACACTTTTACACATTTCCCACATTTTGATTAAAGCCTTATTCTTCCTAAGAGATTTTTTTGCGGCAAGCTGCTCCCGTGACGTTCCAAGTGGGTCGCCGCCGTTGATCCAGTGTTGTATGGCAATATACTGACTTTCTGGCAATGATTCAACTGCTTCACGGACAATGCGCCGCATGTCGCTTAGTTCAGCTTCTTCCGCCGGGTCAACAGCTGAGGTATCCGCGATTGTATCAACCAGGAATATATCATCTAATTCATTTATAGGCGCATACAGGGACACCGTGGGCATACTATCTACTGTTCTTTTTGAAGTAGCAACCCCAAGCGTTTGGCGAATACTTTTGCGTATGTAATACACTGCAAAGGTCATAAACGCTCCCCTTGAAGGGTCCCATCCGGGAACCGCTTCTAAAAGGCCAACAACTGCGGATTGATAAAGATCATCATAATCAACCGCTTTATTTATCTCCACATGCGCACCATATCCTTTGACGATTCTATTTATCATACCGTGGTTGTTTTCTACCAACGTCTCTAAGAGACGGCTTTCGCCGTCCCTTATTCTCCTTACAAGCTGCTCGTTCGTCATGCACACTGGTTATTACAGAACAGCAAGAGTATTTGCACTCAGCTCCTCCCACTTCTTAGACATGTTAGCTATGTAAGCGGGGTCCTGCCTGTTTCCCGCCTTTTCATGCCGCTGTCCATTACAAGTATCAGCTATCGTCATAAGCGCATCCCAATCCTTAAGGATGCTGCTAACGTTATCCCTGGCGAAATTTGCGACAGCAGTAAACCTTGCCCGTGATGCCCTATCGGCTTCGCTTATGGATTCTGCAAGCTCTGCGGCTGCGTCCTTTGCATACTTGCCGATAAGCCGTGTCATGGTGGGGTTGTCCTCATATTTGACAATAAGGGCCTCCATGTCTGCGGCGGTCATTATCCCGGATTTCAGCAGCTCAAGAGCGTTGTTGTCGATAGCTTCGGGGGACACGGCAAATTTCTCTTCAACTTCTTTTGCAAGCTGCCGTCCCAGTTCTTCCATGTCCCTGGAAAAGCGGGGCCAAATTTCCCGGCGTGCCTTCTCCATATCTGCCTTTGCCTCATAAAGCCGGAGCGCCGCCCGGGCCTTGCGCCTGTCGCGTTCGCCTACGGTCTTTTCCTCATACCATTCATTTGCCGCACTGTTCTCTTTTTCTGCGGCTTTAAGCTCCTCATAGACTTTCATATACTCACTTCGTGCAGCCTTAAAAGCCTCGTCAACTCTCTGTCCGTAACTATAATATCTTCCCATTATTGCTTCCTTTCTGCGGTCTTTCCCGCCGCCTCTTTAATCTATTTTTCGCTTATTCTGCGTATAAGCCCTTTTGTGTGTTGATATAAAGTCCACCGTAAAAAGCGGCTTATTATATCCTGTGTGTTCCTTGTAAAGCTCTGCATTTGCGTCTTGCGCTGCGGCAAACGCCGGCACAATTTCTTTATCCCATATCTGCCTATCTATCGAAGCAAAGCAGTTAGGACATTGACCCGCCATTTCGCTATTCCAGTTATCACGCCCATAAATTGTCCATGTAAAGCCGCAAGCGCCGCAATGTATTTTCATGTGTGTCATTTACTCACCCCCTTTTATGCGGAAATCCCCCTGTTATTGATAATTCGGTCAAGCGCATACCTTACGGCATCTATACAATGGTTATTTGCGTCCGGCACATCGCTCAAAAATTCGCCATCTTTGGTTGTCATGTATTCATACTCCACAAACTCCCTGTATGCGTTCGGGGTTCGTGCAGGATCTATAATCAGCCGCCTATGCTGCAGCCATTTAACCCCATAAAGCACACTTCCGGCAAACTTCTTGCATGCTATAGTATTTAATCCCTCTCCGCGCAAATCGCTTATGCTTTTGGGTTCTGCACTATCACAAATAATAGTTGCGTCCTCATCCACCGCCATCCGTTCAAAAGCAATGTAAGTAGTGCGCCCTGTTTTGTTGTATCCGCGCTCTTTTATCGCGTCTGCCAACTGTTTATTGCTGCAATGCTTTTTATATATCTCGTCAAGGAAATAAACTGAATCGCATTTCCTGTCATACGCAACCCGCATAAAAACCGCAGGATCAACCGCAAAACCAAAGTCAACGCCTGAGTATATATATTGCAGCTCGTTTATTTCCTCATCGGTTATTGTCCTAGTAATGATATTGGGAAATACTTCCCCGCCGGAGCCTGTCGCTTCGCCCAAATACTCATGTTTATAAGCTGCCTCGTTAACTTCCTTAAGCCTCTCAGCTTCATAAATAAAGTTTTCGCCCAGCCATTCAGCAGGAATATCCAAATAACTGGTATGCAGCGTTACCGCCCGCTCATCAGGCCGCGCAATATATGCATTAGCCCAGTTGCTTTTGTTGATAGGCGGGTTAAAGCTTCTGAATACCGTGAAATTATCGCCACCACGCACTACGGATTGCAAAACGGAGCGGGTGAAGTTTTCGCCTGGCAGCTCACTAAATTCCTCAAACCAAACAAAGCGGAAAATCCCCCTTTTAGGCTTTATGCTCTTTAGCTTACTGCTGTCATCCAAGCCTCTAAAAAGCACTTGTGCCCCTGTAGGTTTATATGTCCATGTCAAAGGGCTGATTTTGCCCTCCCATAACTCGTTTACACCAAGTACATCAATAGCCCAAGCAATCTGGCTGTATACGCTATCACGCATAGTAGAAGCGGCACGCCTAAATACAATGGCATTACTGCGCCCCGTTTCATCCTTCATAATGCCGTCTACAATTTCAAGGCTAACAAAGGAGCTTTTGCCCGAACCTCTCCCGCCCGGCAAATTATAGCTTTGATGCACTCCGTCCCTTAAATCAGCGTGTAAGGGCTTGTACACCGGCGCTATATAATCACACACATCAATGTTTTTAGCGCTGTTGCAACCGTCAATTTGGCGGCGTACTGCCGTTTCTAATGCCCTTAGGCGTCTTTCAATTTCCGTCACCGTTAAATCTCTCCAATGCGGCAATCCGCTCTAAAATATCACTCATTTCCGTAAACTTCATTCCGTATTCTAAAAGCGTTCGCGCTGCCTGTACTCTAGCCTGTGAGGAACATCCTTTGTCCTCGATTATCTCCCTTAAACATGCCAGCGCCGGAGTTAGCCCCTGTTTTGCCATGTCGGTGGCATTTCCCACAAGCTCGCTAAATGCTGCTTTATAGCGTTCTTGAAATTCAGAATCTTCCAAATACCGCCGCAACGTCTTAGAGGAAATCCCCGCCGCTGCTGCCGCTTTTTCTTTAGTCGGATAAGTCAAAAGTGCCGCTAGCGCCTTTTCCTGCTTTGGTGTCAACCGCAAAACCTCCTTTCATAGGTCAAAATAGGAATTTTTCGGCAATTATGCCGTTTTAAAGCTTTCTTGCTCTGCGTCCTCATCAAATGGATTGGGCCCATCATCCACCGGATCATCAAACTTGAAATGTGGCCCATCCCATTTCAATTGAATCTTTCCCTGCATACCATTGCGGTTCTTAGCAATGTCCAGGATACAAACGTTCTTATCTGCGCTGTCATCTGTAAGCGCTGGGCGATGCAGCAACAGCACCACATCAGAATCCTGTTCTATAGCCCCTGATTCTCTAAGGTCCGACAAACGCGGACTTCCACTCTCCCTATAATCAGCCCTTCTGTTCAGCTGACACAGGAGAAGCATCGGACAATCAATTTCCTTTGCAAAAGCCTTTAATCTATGTGTAAGCTCACTTACTTCCTGCTCTCGCGTATTGCGTCTATCTGTA
>JAZRQT010000163.1:0-4372 GCA_045650105.1 Clostridia bacterium
TACTTTGTGGCTCCCCCTGTTGGACTCGAACCAACGACAACGCGGTTAACAGCCGCGTGCTCTACCGACTGAGCTAAGGAGGAATATTAACTTCTACGTTATTATACTGCACAAAAATGAAAAATGCAACCTCTTTTTAGAAAAATAATGAAGAAATTAAAAAAAAATTCATAAAATAAATAATGTTTGTATGTATTTAAGTTTTATGATATAATAGAAAAAAGAAATTTCCAGGACTATTTTGAAGCGGAGGAAGCATTATGAATAACGAATTTGAAAACAGCAATATTATAGAAGGTGAAATCATCAACGAGGAAGAAAAAAAGGCAGAAAATACTGTAGAGGAAGAAGCAGTGCAGGAAGAGGAAAATAAGGCGGAGGCTATGCCCGAATTTACACTGACACGCAAGGAAAAGAAAAAGAGGGGTAAGTGGGCAAAGGTAATTGCCCTTTCTCTGGTTGCGGGGATTGTGTTTGGCACGGCATTTGGTTTTTCAAGCAGTATTTCCACAAAGATAGGAATGTCCAAAATTTCTATAGGCTCTACAAATGTAGCGCTTAACAAGGCTGAAAACACCGCTTCAGGGCAGATTTCAAGTGTTACTGCGATTGCTGATGAATGTATGGGGGCAATTGTTGCAATTACTAACCGCAGTGTTTCCGATGTTATGACATTTTTCGGCAAATATTCGCAGGAGAGCACAAGCTCGGGCAGCGGTATAATAATAGGTAAAAACGATACGGAGCTTCTTATAGTTACAAACTACCACGTTGTAGCAAATTCAAAGGAGCTGAGTGTTGTATTCAGCCCCGTTGAAAGTAAGCTTGAAATGCAGGCACAAGAGGGCAGTGTAAATTCGCAAAGCTCAATTCTTGAGAGTGAAGATATTCCCACTGCTATTGTAAAAGGGTATGACTCAGACAAGGACTTAGCAGTGATTGCAGTTGCACTTAAGGATATTCCTGCAGATGTTCTTGCACAAATTAAGGTTGCCACAATAGGAGATTCGAGTGCATTAAAGCCGGGGGATCAGGTGGTGGCAATCGGTAACGCACTTGGCTACGGTCAGTCTGTTACAACGGGAATAATCAGTGCAGTTAACAGAAAAATTACAATGGAAAGTGCAGACGGATCTTCCCTTGTAACAAATTCCTTTATTCAGACAGATGCGGCAATCAATCAGGGGAACAGCGGCGGCGCACTTCTTGATATGCAGGGTAATGTAATCGGTATTAATTCCGTAAAAATTGCCACAACAGGCGTTGAGGGAATGGGATATGCCATCCCGATTTCAGATGTCGGCAGTATAATTGATGAACTGATGCTCAGACGCACACGCAGCGTGGTTGATGAGGAAAAGCAGGGCTTTTTAGGAATAACTGGTGCAGACGTTTCTTCGTCAATGTCGCAGACCTTCGGCATCCCTGTGGGTGTATTTGTTGAGTCTGTTATGGAGAACTTAGGTGCACAGAAGGCAGGAATTAAAAAAGGCTATGTAATAACAAAGTTTGACGGATACACAATTACAACAATTGCTCAGTTGCAGGAAAGATTAAGATATTATAAGGCAGGCGAAAAGGTTGAGGTTACCGTTAAAATTCCGGGTGGAGAATCGGGATATGAGGAAAAGGTGTTAAAGGTAACACTTAGTAACCGCAGTGAGAACACCCAGGAAGCCGAATAAATTTCTTTTGATAAATTTAAAAATTTTTGTTGACAAGATGAAGGTAATTGTGCTAATATGAGCGTAAGAAATTTTTGAAGGAGAAAAGACATGAGCTTATTTGTATTTGCAGCTGCATATTTTTACTTTTACTTTATTTTGTCTGAAAGTAAAAGTGATTTGTGCTGCGAATAATAAGAAAATGTTTGAATTTTCGGTCCTGCAGTGACAATCACTGCAGGACCTATTTTTATATCTGGGGAGTGCATAAAAATGATAGTAGTAGTTAATAACAATGCGGCAAAGGAACAGTTTGAAAACCTTGTAAACTGGATAGAGGGGCAAAATGTCAGGGTTCACATTTCCACAGGTGAATTTCAGACGGTACTCGGACTTATCGGTGATACGAGCAGGATTGATACAGAGCTCTTAGAAGGTCTTGATATAGTTTCTCAGGTTACACGTGTGACGGAGCCTTTTAAAAATGCCAACAGAAAATTTCATCCCGAAAACACCTACGTTGAGGCGGGCGGTGTAAAGTTGGGTGACGGGCATTTTGGCATAATTGCAGGCCCCTGCTCAATTGAAAGCGAAGAGCAGATAATAGAGGTTGCAAAGGCGGTAAAGGCGGCAGGTGCAGACTTTTTAAGGGGCGGTGCATTTAAACCGAGAACATCACCGTATGATTTCCAGGGACTTCGTGCAGACGGACTTAAGCTTCTTTTGGAAGCAAAAAAGGAAACAGGTCTTCCCATTGTGACGGAGATTATGAGTGCGGAGCATATTCCTCTTTTTGAGGATGTTGATATTATTCAGGTCGGCGCAAGAAATATGCAGAATTTCGAAATGCTTAAGGAATTGGGCAAAACGAAAAAGCCTATCCTTATAAAAAGAGGCCTTGCAAATACTCTTAAAGAGCTTCTGATGAGTGCCGAATATATTATGAGCGAGGGTAATGAAAACATAATCCTCTGCGAAAGAGGTATAAGAACTTATGAAACGGCAACGAGAAATACACTTGATATTTCTGCTGTGCCTGCACTTCACGAGCTTTCGCATCTGCCCGTTATTGTTGACCCGAGCCACGCCTGCGGCATTTCAAGACTTGTAAAGCCCCTTGCCCTCAGTGCGGCGGCGGCAGGTGCAGACGGTCTTATGATAGAGGTGCATAATAATCCTCAACGTGCGCTTTGCGACGGTGCGCAGTCGCTTACACCCGAGCAGTTTGCCGATACTGCAAAGGCAGTAAAAAGAGTGCTTGAGGCGATAAAGGAGTAATTAGAAATGAAAATAGCAGTAGCGGGGTTAGGTCTTATCGGCGGCTCACTGGCAAAGGCGTTTGGTGAACTGCCTGACATAGAGGTGCTTGGGTACGATATTGACAATACAACCATTATGCGTGCAAAGCTTGTAGACGCAATTGACGGCGTTATGGATGAAGAAAATATAAAGGAGTGTGACTACATCTTTGTTGCTCTTTATCCAAAGGCAACGAAAGAGTTTCTTGAAAAATTTGCCCCATACATCAGAAAAAACTCTGTTGTTGTTGACTGCGCAGGAACTAAACGCTCCGTTTGCGAATATGGGTTTAAAATTGCAAAGGAAAACGGATTTTGTTTTATAGGTGGACACCCGATGGCAGGAACACAGTTTTCAGGGTTTAAGTATTCACGGGCATCTCTTTTTGATAAAGCATCGATGATTTTAGTCCCTGACAAGAACGAAAAGCTTGAAATACTGCAAGAGGTTAAAGAGCTTCTTGTAAAGGCAGGATTTAAAAGTGTGACGATAACAAGTGCCGCAGAGCACGACAGGATAATTGCATACACATCACAGCTTGCACACGTTGTGTCAAATGCGTATGTAAAAAGTCCCAATGCACGTGTACACAAGGGCTTTTCGGCAGGAAGCTACCGTGACCTTACAAGGGTGGCAAGGCTTAACAGTGCTATGTGGGCGGAGCTTTTTCTCGATAACAGCGATAATATCGCATCTGAAATTGACACAATAATTGCCGAGCTTCAAAAATACAGCAAGGCGATAAAGGAAAATGACAGGGTAGCACTAACGGCGCTTCTTGACGAAGGAACTATTATAAAGGAAAGTATTGGTTGATATGAGAAAAATCAGAGTTAACGCATCAAAGGAATATGATGTTGTAATAAAACGGGGTGCTGTAGATAATATCGGTGCTTTTGCGGCAGAGGCAGGTCTTTCTGGCAGGGCGTGTATTATCAGCGACAGTAATGTTGCACCAATTTATATGGAGAGGGTGAAATCTTCTCTTTTAAAAGAGGGGTTTTCTGTCTCGCAGTATGTGTTTAAAGCAGGGGAAACGTCAAAAAATGCACAGACCTTTATTGATATACTTAACTTTCTGGCAAAAGAGCATTTTACAAGAAAAGATACCCTATTTGCCTTGGGTGGCGGAGTGACGGGCGATTTGACGGGCTTTTGTGCGGCAACATATATGCGTGGTATAAATTTTGTTCAAATCCCGACCTCTCTTTTAGCGGCAGTTGATTCCTCTGTTGGCGGAAAAACGGCAATAGACCTTGAATATGGTAAAAACCTGGCAGGGGCATTCTATCAGCCCAGACTGGTAGTGTTTGACCCTGATGTGCTTGACACATTGCCCCCTCTGTTTTTTGCCGACGGTATGGCGGAGGTCATAAAATATGCAATGATACGTGGCAGAGGAATAGATG
>JAZRQT010000164.1:0-6093 GCA_045650105.1 Clostridia bacterium
GATAAGGTTGTTACCGCAGGCGGTATAATGGGAAAGGTTTATTCCATTAAAGAGGATTCAGTTGTTATTGAGACAAGCGCAGACAAGACTAAAATCAAGTTTGAGAAAACCTCAATTTCAAGAGTTCTCACTATTCACGAATAATATAAAGCACCTTCGAATATGTTTTATTCGGAGGTGTTTTTATGAACTATATTTTTTCATCCATACCACTTAAAAAATACATACGCGCATTTTTTCTGGCATTTGTAATTACAGTAGTTTTGCAGGCTCTATTAAGTATTGCATTTTCTTTTTTTCCGCCAAGCGATAAAATTTTTGGAATTATCTGCACGCTTTCGCCTTATTTAGCTGCATTTCTTGCCGCATTTTTTTCAGGATACAGCGGTGAAAGGAGCGGAGCTGTAACAGGGCTTGTCGCATCGGATATTTTTATTATGATTTTATTTTTTGCAGGTGTAATTTTCTTTAAATCCCAGTTTTCTTTTAATATTATGCTAAAAACGCTCTCCCTGTCCTCGCTCTGCGGCATATGCGGTGGAATTATAGGAATTAACTGCAAATAATTAAGATTTTCTATTGACTATTTTGAGGTTTATAGCTATAATAGTAATGTTATTGAACTTTTAAAATACGAAGGAGGAACAATAATGAAAGCAAAAAATGTAATTTCATTTTTGCTGGTTGTCGTACTGATTGTGGCATTTGCTTACGTTGCCGCATTCGACGTTAAAATCGGCAATATTGAAATCCCCAGTACCTTTGATAAAGAAAAAGGTATTAAACAGGGTCTTGTCCTTGTAGGCGGCTCTATCATTGTATTTGAGCCTGATGTAAAGGATCTTAGCAAGGTAACTGCAGACGAGATGGGTTCTGCTGAAAGCATTATCCGTGCCCGTCTCGATGCAGAGGGATATAGTGAGGCTACCATTTCACGTCAGGGTGAAACAGGCATCCGTGTTGAAATCCCCAATATTGATGATCCGCAGAAAGCAATTGAAATGATAGGCGCTACTGCAAAGCTTGAATTCTTAAATGCCGACGGTAATGTTATTATGGACGGCTCAAAGGATTATGTATCAGGCGCAGTAAGCAAGTACGGTCCTATCAGCGAGACAAGCGGAAATCAGTACTATGTACAGCTTTCCCTTACCTCTGACGGTCAGAAGAAATTTAAGGCGGCAACAGAGAAAGCCGTAGCTGCTATAGGTGAAAACAAAAACTACATCAGCATCGCACTTGACGGCGAGGTTCAGATGAGTCCCACTGTAGAAGTGGTTATTGACAGTGACACCTGTATTATCACAGGCGATTATGATGCAGAAGGTGCGCAGGCAGTTGCAAACCTCATAAGCTCAGGTCAGCTTCCTTTCTCACTTAAGGATGCAGAGCTCAGAAGTGTTGGACCTACACTCGGCAGTGAGGCGCTCGATACTTCTCTTAAGGCTGCTCTTATCGGTATACTTCTTGTAATGCTCTTTATGCTTATTGTATACCGTCTTCCCGGACTTATTGCAAATGTGTCACTTGTGGCTTACATTTCACTTGTAACACTTATTATGGCAGGATTTTTCTTCACAGATTTCCGTGTAACTCTTACACTTCCCGGTATTGCCGGTGTTATTCTTTCAATCGGTATGGCAGTTGATGCAAATGTCGTTATCTTTGAAAGAATTAAGGACGAGCTTCGCAGCGGAAAGAGCGTAGGTGCAGCAGTAAACGGCGGATTTAAGAGAGCGCTTACAGCTGTTATCGACTCAAACATCACTACTGTTATTGCTTCCGTTGTTTTGTATCTCTTCGGTACAGGTACGGTTAAGAGCTTTGCAATCACACTGTTCATCGGTATAGTTGTTAGTATGCTTACCGCTGTAACACTTACAAAGTTCCTTCTTAAGCAGATGGTTGGCTTCGGCATTAAAAATCCCGCACTTTACGGGGTATCTAAAAGGAGGGATGCATAATGTTTTCACCAACATCCAAAAGAAAAATATTCTTTTCAATTTCAGCTATTCTTGTTGTTTTAAGCATTGTTCTTCTTTTCGTTAAGGGTCTCAACTTCGGCATCGATTTCACAGGCGGTACAACACTTCAGTTCGACCTTGCTAAAACTAAGTACTCTGTCGATGTTGAAAACGAAATCCGTGATATAGTTAAAAAGCATGCAAATACAAACGATATTACCATTCAGAAAACAGGCGAAAGCGGCGTTTCAGTTAAAACTATCGAAATGACAAATGAGCAGAGCGATAAGGTAATTGAGGATGTTAAGAAAGCGTACAAGCTTGAGCAGAAGCACGTGCTTGCAAACGAAAAGGTTTCAGGCACTGTAAGCGGTCGTCTTATTGGAGATTCTGTAAAGGCAATTCTGCTTGCAATTATACTTATGCTTCTTTACATTACAATCCGCTTTGACTTCCAGTCAGGTACAAGTGCCGTTCTTGCCCTTGCACACGACGTTATCATTATGCTTGGCTTCTACGCACTGTTTGGTTTTACAGTAAACACAGGATTTATTGCGGCAGTTCTCACCATTGTAGGTTATTCAATCAATGCAACAATCGTTGTATTTGACCGTGTTCGTGAAAATAACCGTATGATGAAAAAGGCAACTCCTGATGAAATTGCAGATAAGGCAATCACATCTTCTTATTTCAGAGCAATCAACTCCTCACTTACAACACTCTTCACAATCGGTGTCCTTTATGTGATGGGCGTTGATTCAATCAAGGAATTTGCTCTTCCCATCATTGTAGGTATAGTAGCAGGAACTTATTCCTCACTTTATATCGCAGGTCCTTTCTGGGCTTGGTGGAAAAAGAAATAAGTCTGACATAAAATAGAATTTTTTGAATATAATAGCACTGCAAAGAATATTTGCAGTGCTATTTTTTTGCGATATAGAAAGGTGTCTGTATGAAAAGGCTACTTATTTTTCTTTTTTGCATATCTTTTATTGTGAGCGGGTGCAATACACGGAGCGTTTCCACAAAAAATGTTCCCTTGAAGGATGTAGAATACTATAATTCCCTTTCAAATAAAACTCAGGGGTGGGGTTTTCAAAGAACGGATGACGGGCCTCGTTTCAGCGAGGATCAGATACGGCAGATGGCTGAGTATCACTGTATTTATAAAGAAGACACCGATGAAAAAAGTATTTACCTCACCTTTGACGAGGGGTATGAAAACGGTTATACGTCCATCATCCTTGATACTTTGCGTGAAAAGGGTGTTCCTGCCGCTTTCTTTGTAACTGCGCCATATGTCAAGGGCAACCCCGACCTTATAAAAAGAATGGCGAAAGAGGGGCATATTATTGGCAATCACACTGTAAATCACCCCTCCCTCCCATCGGTTAAAGATATTGACACTCTGCAAAAGGAGCTTTTTGAGCTTGACCGCCTTATATACGGCATATGCTCTCAAAAAAGCCGTTTTCTGCGCCCACCCAAGGGGGAATACAGTGAACGCACCCTCGCAATTACAAATGACTTAGGCTATACCAATGTTTTCTGGTCGCAGGCATATGTAGACTGGAATGACAATGTAAGTGCTCAGGAGGCTTTAAATAAAATTACAAAAAATCTTCACAGCGGTTGTGTCCTTCTTCTTCACGCAGTTTCCAAAGGAAATGCTGACGCACTTAAGGATGTTATTGAATATGCACAAAAAGAGGGGTATACTTTTAAAAGCCTGAATGAATATCAATGATATTCATTCAGGCTTAATTTTGTCACAGCCCCTGTGCATAGCGGACAGCTTCCATTGCGTCCCTTGCATATTTATCTGCACCGATTTTATCGGCATATTCCTGTGTAAGCACTGCGCCCCCGACAACGGTTTTACACCACGGCGCCGCCTCTTTAATTCTTTTTATGGTCTCCTCCATTGCAGGCACTGTTGTGGTCATAAGTGCACTCAATCCTACTATCGGGGCATGAAGCTCCACTACCGTTTCAACTATTTTTTCTGCCGGGACATCCTTTCCCAAATCCACAACCAGGAATCCATAGTTTTCAAGCAGCAGCTTTACAATATTTTTTCCAATATCGTGTATGTCGCCGTGCACGGTTGCAATTACAATCTTTCCTTTTGTATTGGTTTTCGTCTGGGACAATGTCATATTTTCCTTTATTACCTCAAATGCACTTTTTGCCGCCTCTGCACTCATAAGAAGCTGAGGTAGATAAGTAGTCTTTTCCTCAAACCCTTTTCCTACTATGTTAAGTGCAGGGATAATCTCATTTTGCACAATATCAAGAGGCTCCGTATTGCAAAGAAGTGCACGTGTAAGCTCCCCTGCCTTTTCCCTGAACCCTTTTATTATTGATTGCTGCAGATTTGACTTATCGGCATCTCCCTCTTTTTTTGTGGGGGCATCACTTCCCATAGCCACTGTTTTAAACGAGTCTGCCACAGATATATATTCCATACAGTTTTCATCAAGGTTTTTAAGTGCCTTATACGTATAATACGTTTTCATCATATCAACACTGTACGGGTTCATTATTGCCGCAGAAAGACCGTTTTCAAGGGCAAGGGCGAAAAATGTGCCGTTTATTGCATCGCGCTGGGGAAGTCCGAACGATACATTGGAAACGCCAAGCATTGTATGACAAGAAAGCTCGCTTTTTATACGTCCAAGCGATTTTAGGGTACAAATTGCTGAGCTTGTATCGGCGCTTATCGTCATTGCAAGGGTATCAAAAATAATATCCTTTTTGTCAATTCCGTACTGCCGTGCCGTTTCAATGATTTTTTGCGCTATCTTAAATCTTCCCTGGGCAGTTTCAGGAATACCGTAATCATCAAGGGTAAGTGCTACAACAAGACCGCCGTATTTTTTTACAAGCGGAAAGATTTTTTCCATACTTTCCTTTTTACCGTTTACGGAATTTATCATTGCTTTTCCGTTATAACGCCTTAGCGCCTTTTCCATAGCCAAAGCATCAGATGTATCAATCTGTAGTGGCAGATTTGTAACTGTCTGAAGTTCACAAACAGCATCTGTAAGCATCTTCACTTCATCAATATCGGGAAGACCGACATTAACATCGAGTATATGCACACCTTTTTCCTGCTGATTTACGCCCTCATTTAAAATATAATTCATATCATTTTCAATAAGAGCCTGCTTGAATCGCTTTTTGCCCGTAGGGTTGATACGCTCCCCTATTAAAATTGGGGCATCGCCAAACTTAACGGTGTGCGTATATGAAGAAACTACTGTAATTTCTTTAGGCACAATTTCTTGCGGAATAATATCACGTGATTTTTCTGTAAGTGCCGCTATATACTGAGGTGTTGTTCCGCAGCAACCGCCTGCAATACGCACACCTTTTCTTATAAGCTCTGTCACTTCCTGTGCAAAATCCTCTGCCGTTACATCAAACACAGTTTTTCCGTCAATCATCTTGGGAAGACCTGCATTTGGTTTTAAAATAACGGGGACAGAAGCATTTTCAAGAAGTTCCTGCACTACTTTTTTAAGCTGTTTTGGTCCAAGTGAGCAGTTTGCACCTATTGCATCTGCACCCATACCCTCAAGCATTGCGACCATTGCTGAGGGGGTTGCACCCGTCATAAGCTTTGAATCCTCACCGTATGCGTTTGAAACAATTACGGGCAGTGTGGAATTTTCCTTTGCCGCAAGAAGTGCCGCCTTTGTTTCATAGCTGTCATTCATTGTTTCAATTATTATAAGGTCTGCACCGTACTGTGCGCCAAGCTTTACAGTTTCAGCGAAAACAGATACCGCATCCTCAAAATCAAGGTCTCCGAGCGGTTTTAAAAGCTTTCCCGAAGGTCCTATATCAAGGGCAATAAATTTCTCCTGATTTCCCTTGGATTGCTCCCTTGCATACTTAGCATTTTCAATTGCCGACCTTATAAGCCGAGAAAGCTCGTTTCGGGAAAATTTCAGCGTGTTAGCACCAAACGTATTTGTGCAAACAACATTACTTCCCGCATCAAAATAACTCTTATGTATCTTTGTTATAACGTCTGGGTGTGTTATGTTCCATTTTTCAGGATGCTCCCCCGCCTTTAACCCATACTGTTGCAAGAGAGTTCCCATACCGCCGTCAAGATAAA